>CAJXTQ010000074.1 GCA_913060985.1 uncultured Micrococcales bacterium
CAAAATCAGTACTGGTGAAGATTTGTGGATCCGGCCAGAAAGTCACCTCGGTGCCGGTCTCTTTCTTGGGAACCTTTGAACCCTTTTTCAGCTCGCTGGAATCGATAAATGGTTCAAAGTCCGAGGTTGGCCGCGAGCCTTTGAATATTCCCGGCTCGCCCCTGTGGAAACTCATTTCCCAAGTAGAGCCATCGCGTCTGACCTTTGCGTCCAGCCTTTCACTGAGCGCATTTACGACACTTGCGCCAACCCCATGCAGACCTCCGCTGGCTCCGTAGCTGCCCCCACCAAATTTTCCTCCGGCATGAAGTTTTGTGAAAATCAGCTCCACGCCACTTAGACCAGTCTTGAACTCTGTGTCGACTGGGATACCGCGTCCGTCATCAATAACTGTTGCGGAGCCGTCTTTATTGATGCTGACCTGAATGTTCTTGCAATACCCGCCCAACGCCTCGTCAACGCTATTGTCGATAATTTCCCATAAGCAGTGCATCAAGCCGCGGTGATCGGTGGACCCGATGTACATTCCGGGTCTCTTGCGCACTGCTTCGAGACCTTCAAGAACACTCAGATGTCTGGCGGAGTAATCAGTCACCTGCACAATTTATCCGTATTATTCAAACAAACGCTTTTGACACTTCGCCCGTGGCGAAACTTGCCGGTTTTTGCCAAAGGTTCAATCACTTTTGGCTTAGCCTTATCACATGTCAGAAACCACAACTCTTTCCCCCGCAGACCGCTGCGATATCTGCGGCGCGCAAGCCTACGTTATTGTCAAATTGGAATCTGGTGAGCTCCTCTTCTGCGGGCATCATGGCAAAGTAAACAAGGAAAAACTTGAGCCAATCATGGTTGAGTGGCAGGACAAAACTGACCTAATCAGCCAGTAGCTTCTTGTAGTGATCTACTAAATCATTCCGAGCGGATGTTTTTATCCCAAAGCAGTATTCTTCAACCCATGGATTGACGACTGCCACCGGCCCCAGAAGAGCGCACGAGATGAGTCTCCCCTTTCCGATCTGAGTTTCAGTTATGAGCTGATCGAGATCATGGAACCCGTTTACGTAACCAAACAGCTCTTCTCCTTTGAAAACTGTGGAAACATACTGGCTTTTATAACTATTCATTTGTGGCTCTATCCCTAGATGTCTTGATAGAACTTGAGCAGCTCTGCCTATTGCCAAAACCGTCAGACCTTGTGCAATCGATTTACCCAACCAATGGTTCTCAAGCTTTGATTCAAGCAATATTGCACCTTGCTCAGAAACATCTCCGACAACCAAGCCCGTGAGATTGTCAACTATTTGATCTTCGACTTCGCAGGTCTCAATTTGGTGGACCTCAAGCCAGTCTTTGTAGCCCCGGTCGCCCTGCTGGTTACATATCTCTGGATATAAAAAACCGATCATGAGCTCAACTCCAGAATTCTCTTCATTCTTCGGAAAGTGTCGGCGGTGACCATAAAGACCCTCTCCCCATTTGTTGGTGGCTCCATCTGAATAAATTCATTGAGCGCTTGCTCAAAATTTGGCTGCAGGAGCTGTACTTCAACGCCACAACTTTGCAATCTATATTTCATCGGAATCGCATGATGACCACTGAGGATGTCAACGCTGTTGAGGTTATGAAAATTAACCCCCCACAACCAAGAGGGATCTTTGACATCGGTCCCAATCGCCATAAACAATTGCTCCGCGGCTTCAGCCTGAAGCAAGTTCAAGCGAAAACTCTCACGATTTTGAACCAACAGAATTCTTGATTCAACTCCCCCAATAACCTCACGGGTATCCCTACCGTAGACCCCCTGAAGTGTGTCTGCAGTTTCTTCTAATTTGTTGTGGTCAATGTTTGTCACAATCAGTTCCGCGGCACTAATCGCTGCTCCGAAATTAATTGTCATGTGTAGCCCTTGCAGCTTTGTGGGCAATTCATATGCAAAGTTTTTTGATCTCATTTTGAATGGAGATTCGCCGATAATCTCGAAATCGAGGTTCTCAATTGGACTCGCGGTAGAAACTGCGTATCTAGGGGCTTCCTCCTTTTGCGAAAGCGAGGTTGATAGTCCAAAAAAGTGGAAGTTGTCGGCTTTGAGTTTGGCAAGTTTTGGATCGTTACCGTTTGCCAAAACCTGTTTGCTGGCAAGACTTAGTTTGTGCAAAGCACTAACCACGTTTTCGCTGTCCATGAATCTATCCAGCTGCTCATCCATGACGTTGGTGATGATGCTCAGCCTTGGCTGCAGTGGTGCTCCAATCACCGCAGCATATGCTTCATCCATTTCAATCACTGCAATATCGGCTTTTGGAAGTGATAGCCATTTTGATCCTTGCAATACAGCGCTGAACAAACCCTGCTTTATATTTGCGGTTGATGGATTGGTAAAGACGGACAGCCCTTGGTTCTGAAGGATTTGAACAAGAAATTTGGTCGTACTGGACTTCCCGCTGCTGCCGCTGACAATAATTAGCCCCTGCGGAAATCTTTTGATTGCTATTTCAAAAAGCTTTGGTTGGATTTTTGACGCTATTGTGCCAGGAACTGCCGACCCGCCTCCGTGGCGGAAAGTTCGTATTAGTTTTCTACTCGCTCGACCAAGGGCCAAAGCGATGAGGGTTCTCATGACTGGTCCAAGTAGTCCCTAAGCAGTTGAGACCGTGAAGGGTGACGAAGCTTTGACATTGTCTTAGATTCAATCTGGCGGATTCGTTCGCGAGTTACGCCAAACTTCTCACCAATCTGATCCAAAGTCATCTGAACGCCATCTCCAAGGCCGAATCTTGATCGGATTACTCCAGCTTCCCTCGGGTGAAGACTGTCCAAAACTCTCTCAAGTTCTCTTTGCAACATTGTGTACCCAACGGCGTCTGCAGGAACAACGGCCTCAGTGTCCTCAATTAGGTCACCAAACTCACTATCTCCATCTTCTCCCAAGGGGGTAGAAAGAGATATGGGCTCTCGTCCATACTTCTGAACTTCAACAACCTTCTCCGGAGTCATATCCAGCTCGGCAGCCAATTCTTCGGGAGTTGGTTCTCTACCAAGATCTTGAAGAAGCTGGCGTTGAACTCTTGCCAGTTTGTTTATGACCTCCACCATGTGGACTGGAATTCTGA
>CAJXTQ010000075.1 GCA_913060985.1 uncultured Micrococcales bacterium
CAAACCTTGACCACACCTCTCCAAGTGGGCTCAAAACATAAATTGAGCTAGCAACGGTGGTCAAATCTTCGATAAGAACAGGTGGACTCACTGCATCCTCCGTCTCCCCTAGCAGTGAACCAACAGACAGAATCGTTGAATCAGTGACCGAGCGTTCGACTAAAGCTACTTGGTTTTCTCCCAGCCAGGAGACCAATTGTGGCCTTGCTGAGCGAACCGAGATAGGGTCAGTCAGCGCACGAGGTTGCCCATCACTATCTCTGATCACTCCCCTTACCTGCAGCTTCGGGGTTTCATCTTCAAGCACTATTTCGACTAGTCGGGCCCCCTCGGGGGAAAGAGCGAAATCAATACGATTTGGACTTTCCGACTCGACCAAAGATGAAAGCTGGCCGTCTTTATAGACGTTTACTCCGCCCTCGGCTGCCACTGACCACAAAAAGCCATCTGCATCAAAATGCGGTTTGAGAACTCCCTCCCGAGGATCAATCAATTGGTTCTGGCTGGAATTCAGGCTTGCCAAATAGAGACCCTGGTCATTGACCAAGGCCAAAGTTTGATCTGCTTCCGATAGAGCAATTGCGTTGGGCTGCAGACGAATGACATGCGTACTAGAGCCTGCGACGGGTATAGCGGTGGAGCCATTAACCCGGTACACACTGGATTCACTGAGCATGACAGGTGCTGCTGGCGAACTAGAAAGTTGTGCAGGGGTGATGGATTCAATTTCCTGAGGGTTTCTGTCAACCAGAATCTCGACCTCACTGACGGTTGGCAGAGAGGTGAGGGTTCGATCGATTTGTGCTTTCATCAGTGACCTCATTGAAGCATCTGCATTCAGCGCCTGAGAGGAAAGGTCGACCTCAGCCTTTGCATCGTTGATCGGCACAGAATCGATGGTAAGAGAGGTTTGTTCGGGTATAGCAGACCTCACTGCCCCTGAAAGCCACTCGGATGGCCCCTCTAGCAGAGCGCGCACCATTCTGGTTGGACTGGAGCTTCTGACTGGGAACCAGCGAACATCGGGAACTAAGTAGCGGTATCCCCTATCAAAGAAATAAATCGGATAGCTTTGGTAAACCACGGCGAACACCGGTGAGCTAACAACTGTCAGATTCGGGGCTGAATCAATTCGCCATTGTCCCTGCTCCCTAACTAGATTGAAAAATAGCGAACGCTGTTCGACTTCTTGCAGCGGTCGATACTGCCCAAATTCATCCACTGTCGAAATAGTTCTTACCGTAACCAGCTGACGATTCGACCCCAGTTGCTCATAAGTTGGGCTGGAAGAGCGAATTAGCACCTCTTGCTGGGGGTTCCAAGTTGCAGCGAAATCTTCGGTGAGGAATTCTCTGGCAATTGCATAGTCATTTTGAGGTCCGATGTGGGCATTTATGAACCCAGAGACAATTTCCGCTTGACTTGCATCTAGCTCGGGACCGGAAGGGGTGTAAAAAGCAAAATCTTCGCCGGCGCCAACCTCAACTACCGGACCACTTGCAACTGGACCTGAATTCGGAAGCTGCGCACAACCGGTCAGTAAGACCAACAAGATTAGAGCGAGTTTCTTCATGTCAACTCCTGACTTGGCTGAAGCGGGAGAGGGGAATCTGTAAGTCGATATCCAGACTTCACCGGTAAGGTTAGCCGGAAGCTGGTGCCTACGCCCTTTTCTGACCAGACCTCTAGCCAACCGTTGTGAAGGTGCGCGTCTTCCATTGCAATTGCAAGACCAAGTCCAGTCCCACCGACACTTCTCTGCCTGGCTGGGTCTGCCCTCCAAAAACGGTCGAAAACTCTTTCCAGCTGTTGCTGATCCATGCCGTCTCCTTGGTCGGAGACAGTAACAGCCGAAGCGTGTCCATCGCTTGCAACGGAAACAGAGATTGGCTTCCCCTGACCATGCTCAACAGCATTTGCCAAGAGATTCCTCAAAAGCCGCTCTATTCGTTTCGGATCCAGCTCTACCTCTACGGGGCCGTGCGGTATATCTATTCGAATGTCGGCTTGCTTGCTTAGGGCGAGAGGCTCGATTGATGCGATAGCGCGACCGACAACACCATTCAAATCCGATTTCTCAATATCTGGTGTGACCGCCTTGGCGTCATATCTGGAGATCTCCAAAAGGTCCGCGAGAAGTTGCTCGAACCTTGAGATCTGATCGTGCAGAAGCTCTGCCGAACGCCTTAGAGACGGGTCAAGATCTTCTCTTCTGGCGAAGATTACCTCCCCAGCGAGTTTTATTGTCGTCATCGGAGTTCTCAACTCGTGACTGACATCACTTACAAAACGCTGCTGCATTTTAGATAGTTGATCTAACTGGTCAATTTGTTGCTGCAGGTTTCGGGCCATTCGGTTGAGAGATCTGGCAAGCGTGCTGACAGCGTCTTCACCTTTTTCACTAACCCTGCGGTCGAGATCTCCCTTTGCAAACTCCTCGCTTACTTCGGCGGCTCGCAACACCGGCTTCACCAACCTACGTGTTACGAAATAGGAGACAAACCCGATAATCACAAGCAGGATAACGCCGCCAATTCCAACTACTTGCTGCACATAATTGAGAGTTAGCTGTGAGTCTTGTAAATCAAATACCAAGTAGAGCTCGAACTGCCCGGCCAGTGGCACATCAACCGGGGCCCCAACTATAAGTCCTGGTACAGATGTTTCATTCTCTATAAGTTCAATTGGTTTATAGCTCAGCTGATTACCGCTTGCTCGGACTGCCTCCCTTAGGTCATCAGGAATCAGCTGGAAATCCAAATCCGAACTAACCGGAGACTGCAGAAGTTGCAGCTGTGGCTGACCTGGTGACCTGAGTAGCGCTACCTTTCTTGACCCAGCTTCTTCCAGAGTTGGCACAAGCGAGTTCAGAAGGGTCTGCAAGGTTGTTTCGTCACTGACTGCCGCACCGGCAAGAGTTCTATTTACGGTATTTACCGCACTCGAGGTGTCCTCCAAAGCAGTCTCTACTCGTGATTCATAAAGTCCATCAGCAAGCGTGTAGCTCATCACTCCACCGAGGGAGAAGGTTGCGATAGCACTGAGCAAAACGGTGGTGGTCACCGCTCTTGCCTGAAGTGAACGCCTTAGCA
>CAJXTQ010000076.1 GCA_913060985.1 uncultured Micrococcales bacterium
TTGGAAGAGCCACCCGAGAAAACCATCTGGCTGTTGTGTGCGCCGAGTGAGATGGACATGCTTCCAACAATTCGTTCAAGAGTGAGAAAGCTCAACCTCTCTGTTCCCTCTGTGGAGGAGGTTGCGAATCTACTTATTGAAAAAGAGGGAGTGGAATCAGAGATTGCGATAACAGCAGCCAGAGAGTCCCAGTCGCATATTGGCATGGCTCGCAGGCTTGCGAATAGTTACGAGGCTCGACAACGCAGAGCGCAGAGCATTGAGATAGCTTTGGACATCAATGATCTTGGGAAGGCAATTAGAGCCGCCGAGCAATGGCTGCAATTGGCAAAGAAAGATGGCGAGGCTTTGGCCCAAGAAGAGGCCCAGCAGGAAAAACTATCGCTAATGGCATCTCTCGGCCTGGGGCCGGAAGACAAGGTGCCGGCTCAACTTCGAAGTGAACTGAAGACCGTCACAGAGAACCAAAAAAGGCGTGAGACCAGAGCTATCAGAGATGGCCTCGACCGGGTTTTGTTGGATCTTGCAAGCGTTTATCGAGACATTGCAAGGGTTCAGCTCGGGTCGGGAGAAGAGTTAATAAACGAGTCAATCCGCGACACTGTTGAACTCAGAGCTCGGGCAACCAAGGTTGAGCAGACACTGAATATTTTGGAAGAAATCAGAATTGCCAGGGAGCGGATTGAGAGAAATGTTCGAGACCTGCTGGTGTTGGAGGCCCTCGCCACCTCGATGATTTTCAGGGGCTGGGGAAATTGAAAAAGCTAGCGCTTTTGATTCCTGTTGTTTTGTTGATTTCAGGATGTGGTCCCGTGGAGCAGCAGCAGGCCCCACAACCAGACCCAATTGATTACTTGACTCAAGAAATCAATTGGGAGACCTGCGGAGACTATGAATGCGCCACCATTTCCGCCCCCCTGGATTGGGATTTCCCAGAGTTTGAATCAATTAATCTGTCCCTGCTGCGGCTGAATAACCCCAATACTGACGAAGTAGTCTTTCTGAACCCAGGTGGACCAGGGGTGAGCGCCAACCAGTGGATGCGAGACCGAGGTGCTGACATTGCAACGAACAGAATTGTTGACAGTTTTGATTTGGTGACCTTTGATCCAAGGGGAGTGGGCGAGTCAACGGCGGTCAGTTGTCCCGATGAGGGGCTCAAGGATGAACTTCTATATGGACAGGCATTTTCGACAGATCAAACAGAAGAGCTGATTCAATCCTATGTTGAGAATTGCCAACAGAATTCCGGCGCAATTATTGAATATGTTGGAACTAGGAACACGGCTCGGGATCTGGAACTAATCAGAGCTTTGATGGATATCCAGCGTGTGGATTTCATTGGTTATTCCTATGGGACTGAACTGGCCGCAACCTATCTCGCTTTGTTTCCAGATCGGGTTGGCAGGTTTGTCCTCGATGGAGCCGTTGACCCAACGATTGGGGCGCGCCAAGCAACAATCAATCAACTAATTGGTTTTGATAATGCATTTGAAAACTATCTGGTTGACTGCGTCCAAAAGGATTGCCCTTTGGGGGCGGATCTAGAAACCGCAAGGCAAACTGTAAAGGCGCTTTTTGACTCGATTTCGCAAAAGCCAATCGCAGTTGGTCAGAGAGAGCTTACAACCGCTGGTTTGGTGACGGGAATCATCGCTGCCCTGTATCAGCAATCTGCCTGGCCAATCCTCTCCGATGCCTTCGCCGATTTATTAGATGAAGATGGCGCCAGGATGCTGTTTCTTGCTGATTTCTACAACGAGCGCGAAAATGACGGAAGCTACCGAGGGAATCTGATTGATGCCAACATCGCAATCAATTGCGCCGATGACCGACTGAGTTCGGACCCTCAAGAGGTTGAAAAACTGAATGAGGAACTACTCGGCCTCAGCGATATTTTTGGTGAATCTTGGCAAGACGGGCATCTAATGTGTGCTGAGTGGCCCGGGGAGCCGTCCTTAGAAAAACTGAATTTCACAGTCGCCACCGATGCAACACCCCTGGTTATTGGAACAACCGGTGATCCAGCAACCCCCTACTCGCAAGCGGAGAGCCTAAGTCAGATTCTGGACGGTGCAGTGTTGCTCACTTTTGAGGGGGAGGGACACACTATCTTCGGTCAAGGTTTGAGTTGCATTGACCGTCAGGTTGAGGACTATTTGATCGAAGGTTTTGTCCCCCAAAAGTTGATTTGTTAACTTGGTTAAATATCTTCTTTTTTCAAAAACAAGAAATTTTGTTCAAGTGTAGAGTTTCTCCAAGGCGTAAGCCCTAGTCGCTAACAACGGTGTTGGCAACTTAGAACAAAGGAGTTCTATTGGAGACTAAAAACCAAGAGGAAGTCTGGATCAAGTTCCAGAATTCTGAAGAGTTCGCAGCTCACCGCAAACGATATAGATCGTTTGCCTTCCCAATGGCATTGGGATTCCTTGTTTGGTACTTCTCATTCATCATGTTGACCACTTTCGCTCGCGATTTCGTGTCAACTCCGGTGTTTGGAAATATCAACCTCGCCTTTGTGCTGGCCATCTTGCAGTTTGTGACCACGTTCGCAATCGCATGGCTCTACGATCGTTACTCAACTAAGAATCTCGATGGTCCAGCAACCGAACTGAAAGAGAAGATCGAAAAGGAGTTGCACGGATGACCGTCGATACAACACTTCTAGCTTCAACGCTATTTGGACTATTCATCGTGGTAACCCTTTGGATGGTCTACAGGGCTAATCAGCAGAGTAAAAAGTCTGGAGACTTTTTTAATGCTGGTGGGTCACTCAGTGGATTCCAGAATGGATTGGCTATTTCTGCCGACTATATGTCAGCAGCTAGCTTCCTCGGAATCGCAGGTCTGATCTCCCTTTTCGGGTTTGACGGCTTTTTGTATTCAATCGGATTTCTAGTCGCCTGGCTGCTGGCGTTGTTGCTAGTTGCTGAGCCACTGAGAAACTCCGGCCGCTACACCATGGGAGATGTTGTCTCATTCCGCATGAGTCAGCGACCAGTTCGCACCGCAGCTGCCACCTCGACAGTGATTGTTAGCGTTTTCTATCTGCTCGCGCAGATGGTTGGAGCGGGAGCTTTGGTGG
>CAJXTQ010000077.1 GCA_913060985.1 uncultured Micrococcales bacterium
GGCTTCGAGGGCGAAAAAGACATCATGGACACCTGGGCAACCTCATCATTGACCCCACAGTTGGCAGCTGGGTGGCTTGATAACCCGGAACTGTTTGACAAGATTTTCCCCTACGACATGCGCCCTCAGGGTCAGGACATTATTCGCACGTGGTTGTTTTCAACCCTTGTCAGGTCCGAATTAGAGCATGGTGAAATTCCGTGGAAGCATGCAGCCATCTCTGGCTGGATTTTAGATCCAGACAGAAAGAAAATGTCCAAGAGTAAGGGCAATGTTGTTGTTCCGGATCAATTGCTCAAAGATCACGGATCTGATGGCGTTAGATACTGGGCGGCCGCAGCCCGACTGGGAACCGATACCGCATTTGACGAAGGTCAGATGAAGATTGGGCGCAGACTGGCTCTGAAACTTCTCAATGCAGGAAAATTCGCTCTTGGATTCGAGCTTCCGGATGCTGAGGCTGTTCCGACTTTTGAAATAGATCGAGCACTACTGGCAGCCTTGGCTGAAGTGATTGAAAAATCCACCGAGGCTTTGAATAACTACGATCACACTCGAGCCTTGGAGCTGACAGAGAACTTTTTCTGGACTTTCACTGATGATTACCTGGAATCGGTCAAAGACCGCGCTTATGCGGGAGAGGATCAGGCCAAGTCATCAGCTGTGATTACTTTGAGAATTGCCTTGGCAACTCTGAACAGGCTTTTAGCGCCCTTTATCCCATTCGCTACCGAAGAGATGTGGAGTTGGTGGCAACAGGGCTCAGTTCACACCTCAGCCTGGCCAACAGTTGATGAGCTTGGAGCTATCGGAGATAAGAAATATCTTGAGGTTCTCTCAAGGTCGCTTGCAGTTATTCGCAAGTCAAAATCAGACCAAAAGCTGTCCATGAAAGCGGAAATCGATTCCGCTGAGCTTACCGTTCCGAGCGAGGATATCCCATATGCGGAGAAGCTTGTGGAGGACCTGAAGCTGGTAGGGAGAATCAATAAATTGGAAATCGCCGAAGGCGATTATCAATTGAGGTCAGTAGTTTTTAGCTAGCCGATTTCTTCTTCTCGGGAAAAGGAATCACATTCGGTTCGCCCCCGTTGACAACGCTTTGGTCAACAACAATCTTGCCTTGAGTTTCCATGCTCGGAAGCTCAAACATAAGTGGCGACAGCGTCTCTTCCAGTATCGCGCGCAGACCCCTGGCCCCAGTTTCTCGCTCAATCGCTTTCTCGGCTATTAGCTCCAGGGCGTCCTCCGTGAATTCCAGCTCGAATCCATCTAGCTCGAACATCTTTTGATACTGCTTGGTAAGTGCATTTTTGGGTTCACTGAGAATTGAGATCAAAGCATCTTTGCCAAGTTGATTCACAGTCGTAACAACCGGAAGTCGGCCGATGAACTCCGGAATCAGTCCAAATTTGCGGAGATCCTCGGGTTGTACCTGACTAAAGATCTCTGCCTCATCGGTTTTTTCCTTCAGCGGCGAATTGAAGCCAATGCCCTTTTTGCCAACTCGCTCCCCAACAATTGAATCCAAGCCCGCAAAAGCTCCTGCAACGATGAACAAAACGTTTTTTGTGTCAATCGATATAAATTCTTGCTGCGGGTGCTTTCTTCCTCCCTGAGGTGGAACCGATGCGACGCTGCCCTCCAAAATCTTCAAAAGCGCCTGCTGGACACCTTCACCAGAAACATCGCGGGTAATTGAGGGGTTTTCACTCTTCTTCGAAATCTTGTCAATTTCGTCAATGTAGATAATTCCCATTTCGGCTTTTTTCACATCGAAATCGGCAGCCTGCAGCAATTTCAGAAGAATGTTCTCGACGTCTTCACCTACATAGCCTGCCTCGGTTAGTGCCGTAGCATCCGCAACCGCAAAAGGGACATCTAGCATTTTTGCAAGCGTCTGTGCCAAATAGGTCTTTCCACAACCGGTTGGACCCATCATTAAGATATTGGACTTGGCTATCTCGACATCGTCTCGGTTTTTGCCACTTCGTGTCAGCGTTCCACCGGCTCGAACCCGCTTGTAGTGGTTGTACACGGCTACCGATAACTGCCTCTTGGCCTGATCTTGACCGATTACGTACTCATCCAGAAACTCTTTGATTTCTTTGGGCTTTGGAAGCTCTTCTTGCAACCCCTGTGGCTTTTCGGCTTTACCAAGCTCTTCTTCGATGATCTCGTTGCACAGCTCAATGCACTCATCGCAGATATAAACGCCTCCGCCAGCTATGAGCTTTCTAACCTGTTTCTGGCTCTTTCCGCAGAAAGAGCACTTTAGAAGCTCAGAGCTTTCTCCCAATGTGGTCATGGTTAAACTCTAGCCACCAACGGGGACGTTTACGTTCTAGTCAAGCGGAGTTTTGAATTAGCGCCCGAGGACAGGTTTTCTGCTGGAGAGAACTTGATCGATGATTCCGTACTCCAAAGCTTCTTCAGCAGTGAGAATCTTGTCTCTATCAATATCCTTGTGAACCTGCTCGATGCTTTTGCCGGTGTGCTCACTCAGAGTCTGCTCAAGCCACTCACGCATTCTCATGATTTCCCGAGCTTGAATTTCGATGTCGCTTGCTTGACCCTGGCCACCACCGCCACTTGCGGGCTGGTGGATTAATACCCTCGCGTTTGGAAGCGCTAGTCGCTTTCCAGGCGCACCCGCCGCCAACAAAACTGCTGCAGCACTTGCGGCCTGACCAAGACAAACAGTTTGAATGTTTGGCTTGATGTACTGCATGGTGTCATAAATGGCTGTCAGTGCAGTGAAAGAACCACCCGGTGAGTTGATGTACATGGTGATATCACGATCGGGATCTTGCGACTCCAATACCAATAGCTGTGCCATGACATCATCAGCACTGGCATCGTCAACCTGCACGCCCAAAAACACAATTCGATCCTCGAAAAGCTTTGTATAGGGGTTGTGACGTTTGAATCCGTAGCTGGTGCGCTCCTCGAACTCCGGCAGGATATATCGAGACTGTGGAGCTGCCACTTTTTCTCCAAATGAATTTTCTAGGTAGCTCACTTCTCTCCTCCAACTCCGGTGTTTGTGGTCGCAAAAGTCTGTATGTGATCGATAAATCC
>CAJXTQ010000078.1 GCA_913060985.1 uncultured Micrococcales bacterium
GATGCATGATGTGACTGTATCTGTGCACGGTCATAAACTCATCCACTTTCACAGAAGTTGGCTCACAGCTTCGCAAAAGGTCATTTCGCGCCAGATCCACAAGCATCAGATGCTCGGATTGTTCCTTTGTGTCAGCCAACAGCTCTCGCTCAAGTTCAAGGTCGTGCGTGGGGTTTGCCCCTCTGGGTCGTGAGCCAGCGATGGGGTGAGAAATGATTGTTTGCTGGTTTATTCGCACCAAAGCTTCTGGACTGCTGCCGACAATCCAGTAGATTCCGCTAACGTCCTCAAGCTGGAGTAGATACATGTAAGGACTTGGATTCAGTGCTCTCAGCACTGCGTAAACCTGGTCGGCACCTACTTTCAAATCTTGCACAAACCTTTGCGAAACTACTACCTGGAAAACGTCACCGGCAACCACGTGCTCTTTGGCCGCCTCAACCATTGCAAGAAACTCAGACTTTTCCATTCTCGCTTCAGCATTACTCTCGGCTGCGAAGTCAACATCGTATATTTCCGAAGCATCGGCCTTTCTCAGGTTTTTCTTTATCTGACTGATGCGAGAGTTCGCCTCTGCTAATGAATCACTGGATATTCCGTCATCTGTAAACAGGTTGTGGATGACATAGATTTTTGAATCCAAATGATCCAAGACCACTACTTCCCGAAATTGCAAGAAATGCAATCTTGGCAAGGTGTAATCCGACGATTTTTGCTCAGGCAATCGTTCCAGATTCCTGACCACATTCCAGCTCATGTGCCCGACAAGACCGCTTTGTAGGGGTAATTCAGAAATCGGAGCCGACTTATATTGCTCTGATAGTTGCTCCAGCGCTGTAACTGGATCATTGTTCAGTTCAAAAGGTAGTTCAGGGCCTTTCCACACTGCGTTACCGTTTTGCTCGGAGAGTTCCCCTCGTGGATTGAATCCAACAAAGCTAAACCTTGACCACACTCCCTGCTCAGCACTCTCTAGCAAAAACGCACTAGCTTCTTTAGACATCTTCCGATAGATGCTCAGAGGAGTTTCGCTTGCATTGAAAGATTCGCTGATCACAGGGATTACATTGAATTTCTTTGAAAGCTTTTCTAACTCGAGAAAATCCATCATTCCTCCCCGGGCTTATCAAAGCAGGATTCTGCCCCCGTGTGACAGGTCGGCCCTTGGGGTACAACACGGGCCAGAAGCGCATCACTGTCGCAATCCATCGATAAAGACCTAAGCTGAAGCAAATTACCTGAGGTTTCGCCCTTAACCCAGATTTTCGAGCGAGATCTTGAGTAAAAAGTCACAAGTTCACTTCTGAGCGTGCTATCAACCGCGTCACGATTCATATATCCAAGCATTAGCACCTTGCCTGAATCGTCGTTTTGGACAATACAGGGAATTAACCCGTTTTGATCAAACCGTATGTCTTCAACGCGCACATTTCTCATCTAACCAGTGCACCTCTGCTCTTCATAGCACGCTTCACCTCAGAAATGCTTACTTCTCCTCGGTGGAAAACCCCAGCAGCCAATACCGCATCAATCCCGGCTTCTAAGATCTCCAAGAAGTGTTCTGGCTTCCCAGCACCACCGCTTGCGATCACCGGAACATTTGCTATCTCTGCAGCCCTTGCCGTCATTTCCAAATCGAATCCTTGGCCTGTTCCGTCATGATCGATACTGTTAACCAGAAGCTCTCCAACTGGAGCGTCGTTGCAAATTTCAATCCAGTCCTCTAAGACTCTTCCCGAAGCTCGACTTCCACCATGAGTGAACAGTTCGAAACCTTTATCAGTTCTTTTTGCGTCTATGGAGCTGACCAAAACTTGAGAACCGTAGGCCTCGACTATGTCTTGGAAAAGCCCGGGGTTAGCGACTGCTGCACTACTTATGCTGACCTTATCCGCCCCAGCTGACAGAAGGGTTCCCACATCAGCAACGCTTTTGATGCCGCCGCCAACAGTAAGCGGTATGAACACTTTCTCGGCCACCGCGCTAACGGCTTCTATGGTTGCATTCCTGCCCTCCAGTGAGGCGCTGACGTCCAAAAAAGTAATTTCATCAGCTCCCTCCTCGAAATACTTTTGAGCAAGAGCAACAGGGTCTCCGAGATCAACCAAATCCCTGAAGTTCACACCTTTTACCACCCGACCATCTTTGACGTCCAGGCAGGGAATAACGCGTATGGTACTCATTAGATTCTTGCTGCGTGAATTTCACTTACCAGAATTGCCTTAGCACCAAGGTTTTGAAGCTCATCCAATTTCTGATTAGTCTCGCTAGCCAACACCAGTGCTCTAACCGCTACCCAGTTCTTATCCTGCAAAGGCGAAACAGTGGGAGATTCGAATCCGGGTGTGATTTGACTGGCCCTCTCAAGCAGTTCAACTGGGCAGTCAAAGTCAAAAATCACGTATTTACGAGCAACCATAACTCCCTGCAGCCTTCTCAAAAGCCCGGCAATGAGCTCCTTTTTTCCTGGAGAGGCAATCAGCTGCGCAGTTGAACGCATGAGAGGTTCACCAATTATTTCAAGTCCTGCTCGACGAAGTGTGTTCCCGGTTGAAACCACGTCGACTACGGCATCTGCAACGCCCAAAATCACAGCGTTCTCAACAGCTCCATCAAGCTTGACAAGTTCTGCTTTCACCCCTTGTTCGGCAAGTAGATCACTGGTCAGTGATGAATAGGCGGTTGCTATCCGCTTTCCATTGAAATCTCTAATGTTTTTGCTGGAACCGGCTGGTGCGGCAAGGGAAAGCGCACTGGCGCCGAATTCGAGATCCTCAACGATTTCAGCTTCGCTGTCGCTGTCGAGCATCAAATCTAGACCCGTGATCCCCGCATCCAAAGTTCCTTTGCCAACGTAGGTAGCGATATCTTTGGGGCGCAAATAAAAAAATTCAACCTTGTTTAGTTCATCTATTAGATGGAGTTCCTTAGTGTCTCTCCTGGTTGCATAACCCGCCTCCTGCAGCATGGAAATTGCTGCCTCACTTAGGACCCCCTTGTTTGGCACCGCAACTTTCAACATCAGAGTTTTTCCTCAATTTCTGCGAG
>CAJXTQ010000079.1 GCA_913060985.1 uncultured Micrococcales bacterium
GAGTACTGATTGTTTTAGCGGTGGTGGTTATCGCCTTCACCGTTTTCACAACCGTCTATGCCGCCACCGCTGACAAGACCAGGGTGCGGGCAATGCCTAAGTGGGCCTGGGTGCTTTTGTGTTTATTTGTTCCAATCGTCGGCGGCGCTTTGTATTTGTGGTTGGGTATGCCAAAAAGAGATGGCGGAGCAGGCCTTGGCAAGGGGAAGAGAACCATTGCCCCCGATGATGACCCAAGATTTTTGCGAGACATGCAGAAAAGACTCAGGGATCAAAACAAGAAGCGTCGCAAGAAAAACGACGACGAAGAAAAGTAATGAGCAGCCAAGAGCTTGCCGATCGACTAATAGCCCTAGTCAGCTCAATTAGAGTCGAGGATTTCTTCATTTCCCCTGGATCTAGAAGCCAAGCCCTAGTCTTGGCCGCAGAAAATCTAAAGCAAAACGGCAAAGCAAAGACTGTTGTCCGAATTGATGAGCGAAGCATGTCGTTCACTGCTTTGGGTTCAGCCATTGCCAGTGGTTCGCCCGTGGCAATGATTGTTACCAGCGGGACTGCTGTCGCTAATTTGCACCCAGCCATGCTGGAGGCTCACCACGCAGGCGTTCCCTTGATTGCGATTACTGCGGATAGACCCCTGAGACTTAGAGGGAAAGGGTCAAATCAGACGACTTTGCAACCTGGGATTTTTGACCAAAGGGTTATCGATCACGTTGATCTTCAGGGTCTTGATGACCTTGAAGAGACGAAACAGAAGCTAATCGATTCAGTTCGAAACAGCCAGCCATTGCAGCTGAATGTCTGTTTCGATCTGCCACTCAGTGACAAATCCGGTGCTAGCCAGTATCTCCAGAGGATAGAAATCCCTCAAAAGGAGATAAAGACCACAAGAATTGACTGCAACTTCAAGGGAGTTGTCATCGCAGGAGCTGGCGGGGAAGGGGCTCGAGAATTTGCAGAAGATGCTGGTTGGCCGCTGTTTGCTGAGCCCAGCAGCGGTTCAAGATTTGGATCGAATGTAATAGAGAATTACTCCGAGCTGCTGACAAATCGCACCAGGGACATCCAGAAGGTCGTGGTTTTTGGAAAACCAACACTCAACCGCTCGGTTGTGAAGCTGATTGAATCCATGCCGGAGATTATCTCGGTTGCTTCACGCTTTGGGCCTTTCGACATAGCCAATAACGCTGTCCAAGTTCAATCCGCCTCAGCCAGCGGCAACGCTGAAGCTGATTGGCTGCAGAGCTGGCAGCAGCCAAGGAGCGTCAATGACTCGATTAGAGAGAGCGTCATAACAAAAATTTGGGATCGGACAGAAGCCGAAGATTCGGTTTATTTGGGCGCATCGAAAATAATTCGGGTTGCAGACCTTGTTGCTCCATCGAAAGATATAAGTGTTTTTAGCAATCGAGGCCTTGCAGGCATCGATGGTTCAATTTCAACAGCAATTGGAATTGCTCTGAAAACCAAGGGTATGACCCGAGCAATAATCGGAGATCTCACGGCCATTCATGATTTGGGCGGAATGAACCTAACCGAGTTGAGTCTTCCAAACCTGCAGTTATGGGTGGTAAACGATGCCGGAGGCAAAATCTTTGAGCAACTTGAGGTGAAAGAGGAAGTAGAGCCTGAGGTTTTTGATAAGTATTTTCAAACCCCGCAGCAGGTCAACTTTGAAAAAATTGCCACCGCTATGGGTTGGGGTTACGAGCTGGCAACCAGCGAGCAGGACATAGAGCATTGCTTGGATATTAAGGGACCAGTCTTTATTGAAGTAAGGCCTTAGTCAAAAGCGCTTCGAACAGCTTTGAACTTGAGCTTTGTTTCACTCAGCTCGGCCTCTGGGTCACTTCCGCTGACAATTCCGCAGCCAGCAAAAGCTCGGATCTGGTCTGCTTCTATTCGACCACCGCGCAAGGCAATGGCAAGCTCACCACTTCCATTGGAGCCAACCCATCCGACAGGGCCCGCATATACACCTCGGTCAAAAGGCTCAAGCTTGCTAATCAGATTCTGAGCCTGCAATCTGGGGGTTCCAGCAACCGCTGCTGTTGGATGAAGCGCGCTCGCGACCTCCAGAATCGAGGCATCGTTATTTAGTTTTGCGTGTATATCTGTTGCCAGATGCCAAACATCAGGAAGTTGCAAACTAAATGGAGTCTGGTCAGCCTCGATTGATTCAACGAAAGGTTCCATGGCGCGGGTGATTGAGTCGACCGCGAAATTGTGCTCGTGCAAGTTTTTTGAAGAATGAGATAACCCATCGGCAATAGCCCTATCAACATCAGGATCTGTCCCGCGTCCGGCTGTGCCGGCCAAGACACGAGCCGAAAACTCTCTGTTGGCGGATCGGAGAAGCAGTTCCGGGCTTGCGCCGAAATGACCATCAATTGAATACACCCAGCAGGTTGGAAACCTTTTTCTTAGCCTCTGAAGCCCATCTCTGATGTCAAACCCGTTCGGCTTTTCAGCAACCAGGTCTCGAGCTAGGACAACCTTGGATAGCTCTCCACTGTCGATGTAGTTCAGAGCCTTTTCAACAGATTCCAAAAATCCCTGTTGAGACTGATCGCCTTGACGGAAATTGAGTTTTTGTGGCTTGGCTAGAGTTCCTGTTGGCCACTCGAAGTTTTCGGTAAAGCTTGCAATCCAGGCAGTCTCATTTCGAATAACCAGAACAGCCTCTGGAACAATCAGCGCAGATTTGATCAGGCTGTCTGGGCTAAAACTGATGGCACTGAAAGCAATCACTGAAGATGCCGAGGAATCAATCTCGCCAATGATCTCAATCTCATTTGTGAAGTTATTGAACTGCCCGGATAACTTCTCAAATCGATCATCACCAGTGGCTTCAAATCTCGCTCTTTCGCCAATTCCCACCATCAGGTTCTCACCGCGCGCAAAGACCTGAGCCGATTCAGGAATTGATAGACCCTCGGCATTGATCTCTCGGAGGAAGTATTTCAAGCTTCTCTTTCTGCTAATTGGCGAATAGCTTTGCCAGAGCTATTCAACTAAAGCACACCGT
>CAJXTQ010000080.1 GCA_913060985.1 uncultured Micrococcales bacterium
AGCCCGCCGCGCCTTAGGTAAACCCAGTTAAGTAAAAGGGTGACAATTACAACGGCGGCCAAGAAAATATAGTCGCCCGCTTCAAAAAGAATGAAGGCTGCAAACAACGCCATTGCGTCAAGAATGCCCAAGATGAGGATTTTCACGATCCAAGTCGTGAGTGTTGGAGAGTTGTCCGCGCGCTCTATTGGTGAGCGCTCCCTTTTTGATGTCGTTTGCAAGTCTCTACCTGTCTCTCAATGACTGGAGCCCCCGTCCGGACGAAACCGGACGGGGGTCGGACTGAGGGTTTTAGCCTGCTATCGCAGTCTCAATGTCCTCAATCATTTTCGTCCAGGCTTCTTCGGGGTCTACCGCTTGCTGCAACAATGCGGCTTGAGTTGCTCCCCACGAGGCCCAAACTGAGTTCATCGCTGGAATCGCTGGCATTGGCTCAGCGTTCACACCGACGGCACCAAAACCGCTTGTGATCTTGTCATCAGCAGCTGCAGCCAAAGCGTCCTTGTGGGCAGGAATGCGTCCTCCCAGTTCAAAGATCTCGGTCTGAACATCGGCGTTCGCGATGTACTCGGTCAAGAACTTGGTTACAAACAGCTGATCTTCTGTCTGAGCCGAGACATAGAATCCGCGAGCTCCGAGGAACTGAACTGGTGTTTCACCTCCAACTGAAGGAATGTTGTAAATCTCGTAACCGTCTTCACCCAATGCCTCTGCAATTCCAGGTGCAGCCCAAGGTCCAGTGATCCAGCATGCCAGTTCTCCCGACTGGATCTGTTCGTTGACGATGTCGTATCCGGCATTCACGTCAAAAACTTGTGACCCTTCGTCGTACAACCATTGAGCGAAGTCAAGTCCGCCCTGGTTGTTCATGTCTAAGTTTGGTTTGTAGGACCCGTCCTCATTCTTTTCGAAGACAAAAGCTCCGAACGAAGTCTGCAGAGGGTACATGTGATAAGGGTCCCCGCTGTCAGGGTTAAGCGCGATTTGAACGCCTGCTTCCGCCAACTCGTCCCAAGTTGCTGGCTGAGCTGGCATCAAATCAGAATTGCAAACCAAACCGATGTTCTCTACCGCGTAGGGCATTCCATAGAGGGACCCGTCATAACTGAAAGCGGCGACTGAATTCTCGGTGAAATCGCTGAGGGCCGCTCCAAGCTCAACTGGTGCGACAACACCGGCGGAAACGAGCTGGCCAGTCCAATCGTGGGCACCTACCATCAAATCAGGACCCTCGCCGGTTGGAATTGCGGTTATCGCCTCCTCGCGAATTGCGCCGAATTCCTTGATCACAAACTCGACTGCGATGCCTGTGTCAGCCTCGAAGTCTGCTGCGACGCCCTCCAATGGAGGCACAGTCAAATCATCCGCCCAGATGGTGATTGAGTCAATTGATGGATCTGCGGGAGCCTCGGGTTCTTCTTCCGTGGTTTCGGTTTCAGTCTCTGTGGCTGAATCGGAGGCTTCATCTGAAGCTGCACAACCTGAAAGCACCAGGGCCGCTGATGCTGTGATTGCTCCGAAAGCTAGTAATTTGCGCTTCCTTGCGTTCAACATTTATACCTTTCTTTAGTGGCTGGGAATCGGTACCCATGCGAGATACTTAACCTCGGTAACAACTTTGGCTACCGTCTGCGAAAAGAACAATTTTGTAAGCGGTTACATTGGTAACGAAGCTGTAACAAATGAAGAACTGGCTAAGATATGCATGGATTTTGTAAGCGCTTACACCTGCAAAACTATTGGTAAAAGCTAAAAACCTCTCGTTAAAACTTCGCTGGGGGAAATTTCCGTCCGATGAGCGACCAAACATATACTCCGAATTATGTCGACAGCAAAACCGTTCTCCGCCCCTCGGCTTATTGGCCCTCTTGCAATCATCTCCCTGGCTCTATCGGGATGCGCCCCTTTAGATGACCCCAGTCGGAATATCGACGACAACTTAAGCCATCAGAGCAGAGTAGGTGTTCAGCTGTTCATGTGGAATTGGAACTCCATTGCTAAAGAGTGCCCCTACCTGGCCGAAATTGGAGTCGACTGGTTGCTCACTAGCCCTCCCCAGGAACACATTCAGGGTGATGCATGGTGGACTGTCTATCAGCCTGTTAGCTACAAGCTTGACTCCAAACTAGGGACCTCGGAAGAGTTTGAAAACATGATCGAGGTATGCAACCAAGCGGATGTGGATGTGATTGTGGACGCAGTCATTAACCACATGAGTGCTAGTGACGCAGGGGTTGGCTTCGCTGGCACGACATACGAGAAATATTTCTACCCTGGCCTCTATGACCGGAATTCTTTTCACAACTGTCAACTCACAACCAACAACCAAATTCAGGACTTCAACGATGTTTTGCAAGTGAGAGATTGTGAGCTGTTGGGCTTAAGTGATTTAGATCACGGCCAGCAGGGTGTCAGAGATACCGTGACTGGATATCTGCAGTCGCTGTTGGACATTGGAGTTGCCGGCTTTCGCATTGATGCCGCCAAGCACATGTCAGAACCTGAACTGCGCATGATAATCGAGAGGTTGCCTGCAGAAACCATAGTTATGCATGAGGTAATCCCCGGCGGAGCTCTGCAACCTGAGCAGTACACATACACTGGGGATCTGGCTTGGGAGTTTGAGTACGCTGAAAATCTTGATGCTTTCTTTGAGCAGGGTTTGATTTCAACTGCTGCGAACCAATCCAGGTGGGATGAATACCTTCGTTCAGTCGAGGCGGTGGCTTTCGTTTCAAATCACGACACAGAAAGAAACCGTTCAACCCTTAGCTTCAGAGAGCCGATTCTGTTCGAACTGGGAACAGCAACAATGCTCGCTGAGCCTTATGGGTACCCAAAGCTCTACAGCTCCTACGCGTTTGAGGATTTTGACTATGTGCCCGCCGAGTCAAACGGGCTTGTCCAGAATGTTGACTGTAAGGAAGGTCCGGCCACCACGTACATAACTGGTGACTGGTTGTGTCAACACCGATGGAGCTCCACAGTGGGCATGATTCAGTTTTCAATCGA
>CAJXTQ010000081.1 GCA_913060985.1 uncultured Micrococcales bacterium
TCTTGTGAAGACCCTGGCCCTTGGGGCAATTGATTCCTGTGACCAATTGGTTCCGCTGCTGAGCTCGTCATGACTTGCAATTGGAATTGGAAGTGAAACTGCTTTGAGTCCTGCTGAGAGACAGTCGGCTACGAAGATGTATTCATCTCCCAGGAAGTTTTCTGCCCCTGCGCCAAAGCGCTCATCGAAATAAACACCCGCCTCTTTGACATCCTTCACCCTGATAACCATTTCTGGAGTTGCGGCCTTGGCGGAATTGAACTTAGTTAGCTTTGTCTCCCCATCGGGGTAGTTCTTTCTTGGGCTTTCACCTGCATTGACTCTTGCGAGAACCACTGAAACATCCGGATGGTGTTCGAGGTATTCAATAACCTGCCTGAGTCCATTGGGAATGACCTCAATGTCATCATCGGCAAAGGCCAAATATTCTGTTTTGGTCTTATCAATGACTGCGTTTCTAGATTTTGTGACACCGGTTGAATCAAGTTCAATCATGGAAGCATCTAGTGCTTCATACTCAGTATCTTTCTGAACTGAAACTAAAACATCAAACAGTGGGTTTTCCGCTGGGAGATTCAGAGACTTAACTCTGGAGGCCAGAGTTGAAAAGCCAACGGTTAGCTTTTTCATTAGAAACTATTTGCCTTGGCACGAGCAAAGCGCATCAAAGATCCAGCCAGCGATCCGTAAGTGGTGTTTAGAAGCCTTAGACCCAAGAAGAAAACGATTGTGTTGGAAAGCTCTGTAATTCCAGTCACACCAAAAAAGATCAACACTGCAATCAGGATCACTGTGAAGATTGAGGCGAGCAGGGTGACAAACTCAGCTGACTGAATTCTCGAGCCCAAGCGGTCAGCTGGTCGGACCTCTTGCTTGCTTCGCTTTTTCTCAACAAAGCCCCGTTGAATGATTTGCTGGCGTCTAAAAAACCTGCCAAATATTTCAAAAACAATAAGAGCAGCGATAAGCACAATGATTGCAAACTCCCAGTTGAGAACGAAAAAGAATCCTGCAATAACCAAGATCTGGGTGATGAAGCTCAGCACATTTACTAACTCCAAAGCCATCGCCCATTCCCAAGCCTCTTTGGTTGAGGAGCGCTCACGATCATCGGCTTCGAATGACTTATCAAAAAACTTCACTCGATAGGTTTTCTGGATGTAATTGACAACCCTTGTTGTCACAAACAGAGCACTCACACCCAGGATTGAAAACGCAAGGATTGACAGCTCCATGTTGCCGCCATCAATGACCAGGTCGGTGAAGAGTTTGATTACCAATAGTTCGGTCACAGGGATAAGTGCTGCAAGTAATACAAGAAATGCGAACTGAAGTCTGAAGCGCCTGTTTGGCAGAATCAGTTTGGCTGAGCCAAAGACCTCTATCGCAATATTCTTCATCGTGAAGAAAGCTTAGTTAAGCCTTCTTTGATGTGACCAATAACTTCCTGCTTTTTGGAATCACTGACTTTGATGTCATGAATGAGTTTTTTGTAATCAAAAGCCGTGAAGTCTTTGGTGACTGCCTTTGGTTTCAAAACCTTCACTCCAGCTCCTTTGGCATAGTCGATGTATTTAATTCCGGTTCCATGAACGTTTTCTTCATAGCCTTTGAAGGTAATCAGCCCACACGGAATCCCATAACTCTGGCAGGCAATCATCACGTGCATTGCTGATGTAATCACCGCGTCGTATTTATTGAGCTTCGTTAGAAATTCTTTTATTGCCTCAGGGGAGCCAACTAAAACATCTAGCTCTTCAATCTCGCTTGGAAGCGTCAGCGGAATGCTTGCATGAGTGAAGTGTCGAACCAAGGCGATTTTGCCGTTGGTTTTGCCTCGCTTTATTGGCATTACTTCAGAGATAACCAATCCTGGGTCTCCAAAGGAGGTAATTACCGGCCCTCCAGAGTTTTTGACAGTTTCTGCAGTCAGTGGTCCGCGGACAGAGATGTAGTCAGCTGATTTACTCATCGAGATCTCTTGGTCGCTGACGCCTGTTCCAACCACCACTGACTTAGGACCAATGAATCGTCCTATTGAGCCAATTCCAAAAAGATGCTTTTTGGATTTGGGTTTTGTAGGCGGTTGGTAGAGAAGTCTTGAAGATGTGTAGTGAGAGAAGATAAGAGGACTTAGCCAATCTCCAAAGTTTCCGGGATACGGCTTCGCCCACCAGGCAAGTGAAACAGCACTGTCTGATTCTTTAGCTGAGTATCCAAGCAGGGTTTTAGCAACATCCAAGGTTGCTCGTTCACCAGCTGTTGGCAAAAAGCGATCATTGAACTCTTCAAGCCTTTCGCTGTAAAGAACAACGTCTCCAGTTGTTCCTGCTTTGAATAGCTCATTCAGGATTCTGGTTCGCTCGGGGTCTAGTCCCTTTGGTTTTCCCTGCGTGAGAAGGTCAGTGACACCTGCGGTGTCGGCAATTTTTCGCAAGGGTCCACGAATGTTATCCGGAAGGCTTGCCTCGATTTGTTTGGCCGTTGAAAGGGCAGTGGTCCTAAGCTTTCGTTTCTTAGTTCCGTGTTGTTTCACTTTATTCTTGAACTCAGCAACATTCCCACTCGAACCGAATGCAAAAAACGGCTTCTTTGCTCCCGGGTCTCGGAGTCCTTTGTCCTTGATGACCAAGTTCGAGGGAATTAGCTGAAAACTTAGGTTTTTAGCATTTGCTCGCCAAGCTTCCTCAAGGAAGTAATCATCGGTTGCTTTGATAGTGGATCTTTGTTCAAGATCGTATGCATCTTCAATGATCTTTCTTGCTTGTGGGGATGTTCCCATTCCCCAAAAGCTTGGTTCCCAGAAACGAGTTCTGTATTGATAGCCAATGCGCAATGGCTGTCCGAAAGATCTTTGAAAGCCAATCAGGTCAGCACTTGATTCACGAATGAAGTCAGGAAGATCTGTTAGCGAGCAGTCAACATCAATCCAAAAGATTTTTGATTTGGGAAACTTCTTTGCGACATCACGAATGAAACCTATTTTCATGCGGGTGACATCTGCCCAGTC
>CAJXTQ010000082.1 GCA_913060985.1 uncultured Micrococcales bacterium
AAGCAAGAGAGAACACTGTCAGCAATTACGGGGGTTTGTAACAAAAACGTTATTTCACAGTGAACACTCACCCAAATAACTAGTAAACGTGCAGGTATTCACTTCCCTGGCGATGAGCAGCTTCGCTGGCTGCTAGCTCAGAAATAAACCAGATTGCCCTAACCGGCTTCTCGGTTGAATTCCAGAATCTATGCGGGATGCTGCAATCAAAACTGATGCTGTCACCCTGGCTCAAAACCGTAAAACCCATGCCCACCTGAACGTTCAATTCACCTTCGATGATGATTCCGTATTCACGACCGGTGTGCTGAACCAGATCACTTGGTGGATTCGCTCCATCGGTTGCGGGTTCATAGATAACCTCAATGAATTCGCTTCCGCTTTCAGGCCTGGAGGTCAATCGCTCCCAGGTTGGTCCTCTGGTTAGATCCAAAGAGGGTCGCTTATCTTTTCTAAGAACAATCCCCGACTCATCCAGAGTTATCTCGCCATCAGCCGCTTTTTTCTCATCTTCAAGATTCAAGCTCGGTGAAGGCATCTCTGGGTCTTCAAACAAGCTGTCCATGGATATTCCGAGTTCATTGGCGACGTTATACAAGGCAGGAACACTAAATGAAGCAAGGCCACGTTCTACCTGGGAGATGTGAGAGGCGGAAACTCCTACGCGACGAGCAAGCTCACGAACGCTCATATCAACGTTCTCTCTGGCGATGCGGATGTTCTCTCCACACTTACGCCACTGCTGCAGCTCCTCAGCCACCTCGTTCCCCTTTCCGGGAGGTTCTCAAGCCCTCGTTGGCTTGATGAAAAATCTAATACAGAATGTTAGTCCTTTTAGTTTCCAAAGCTAATTTGGTCCAACATTGAAACGGTTTGGTCATAGTAATCACTGAAATCATCGCTCAGTTTCACGATTACTGTGTCGGTGTATGGGTTTATCCAAATGAATTGACCTCGATAACCCTGGCTTACAAGTTGCTCCTTTGGCTTATGCCACATCCCGGCTCCGAAGTCCTCACTTCCATAGCCACCAAACCAAACTCCTGCCGGGGTTGTCATTCGCCCAAACCAGTTCTCACTCAGAACTGTTTCACCTTCATTGGGGCCATAGGCCACCTTGCCTGAATTTAGAAACACAGAGCCAATCAGCGCTAGATCTCTTGCCGATGCGTTGAAACAGCAGAAACTCTTTTCATAACCACCTGGGGAATCAATTGCCCAGGATGCGTCGTGGTTAGCACCAATTGGCTGCCAGATATTTTCAGCAAAGAAATCACTCAGGGAACTGCCGCTGACATTTTTGAAAACCATGCCCAGCAGCTGCGAGTTAGCACTCCTGTATTCGTATTCTTCTGACCCTGGTTGGCAGGCAAAGCTGATGTTTCTTTCAAGAACGTATTCGACATCGGTTGTTGCAAACAACTGAGCCACTGGTGTGAACCAGCCCTCTGGTCCCGGTGGATATTCCTCAGGGATATCAATGCAGGACTGCATATCCAGTAAATGCCTAATGGTGACATCTTCCATCCCTGGGTTATCAGCAAACTGCGGGAGGTATTCGACTATGGACTCATTTTCTTTTATGAGTCCCTGGTCTATGAGCTGACCAACCGCCATTGAAAGCATGGTCTTACCAACACTCATGACGTTTTGCTGTCTGTCCTCGCTCCAACCCTCTGCGTAATACTCGTAGGTGATTACCCCGTTGCGCATAATCAACAACGCATGCGTCCCGGTTTCGTTGATTAGCTCCTCGGTGGAAAACTCATTGCCCTCGTGATTGATAGTCAGTGGAAGGGTCTCGGGGATATCACTCTCGGGAAAAAGATAGGGATCAGTGCTTGCTGGGATGGTGTTGGTTGTGAAAACCTGCGGTTGCTCAGACGGAACCGATGTTGCTAGTTGATAGGTGGTTATTGGCTCTGGGTAGCGAATGAACATTAGGAAAGCAAACAGCGCCACGAAAACCAGTGCAACCGGGGCAACCAGCCAGGCGAGCGTCCTTTTGAGTATCTTTTTCATGCGTTGATTAGCCTAAGCGTCATCAGCGAAACTCACAAAGCTGTTTTTCCTCAAATCACGGATTGCAGAAATCGCAATTCGCGGGGGACGCCAAAGCCTCAACTAATCGTTTTTCCCTGTGATTACATTTGGGGCATCCGAAAACTTCAGCAGAAACCTCTCTATTTGCACGAGCTCCACAGTCGCTGCAAGGAAGACCTTTTTCGTAATCAACATTGCCCCAGCCGATGCTTTGGCAATCAGGACATTTGGTTGCAAGCTTTTGGGCAAGGAGTCTTGCGCAGGCGGTGATGCTTTTCTGTCTGGTTGGGTTGACCATGGCTCTGAGGTCTGTTTCAACAATCAGCGGACTCTGAACTTTGTCAGGCATTGATTCTCTGAGCTGATCTAGATCTGTTATCCCTTTGGCATAAACCCTCGGTGGTTCTGAATCGTCTCGCAAAACTAATGCGTGGTTTGGAAGGTCTGCTGCGAGAGCCAGGCGCTCAAAATCTGTGGTGCTGGTAATGGCCTCTTTGAACGCCACGATTTCTGTTGAAGAGTGAGTTTGATAGATCTCTAGCTGGTTTTCGATGTCTATGAAAACCAGGGTCTCGGTATTCAAAGTAATAAACGGCATGGCCGGGTGCGGAGCAAAGGTCCCCTCACTTGCAATCATGCGAGTGATGCCGCTTGATTCAATGCCTGCTAAGCATTTGGCTTTTGCTGTCTCTTTCGGACTCAGTGGTCTGGGTATGTCCCCGGTGAAGGTTCCAAAGCTGTCGGTGTCGATATCTACAGCGACAACCTCCCAGTCCAAGACATCTTTGAAGCCCTGGGTGATTTGCAATTCTTTGCCATGCATGGTGGTGACCCCAACCACTGTCTTTGAGTCATTCATGGGCAAAGGTCTTTC
>CAJXTQ010000083.1 GCA_913060985.1 uncultured Micrococcales bacterium
CAACCCTGTGGGTCTTTGAATTCATCCCATCGCTGTTGCAATTCTTCTCGGACATTGCCTATCAGTTTTGGCAAAGCCTTGGTTTGGCCGATAATCGGGAAAAAATTCGCGTCGTTTCTCCACCTTGGAACAATGTGCTGATGCAAGTGGCCAGCAATCCCAGCCCCTGCAATCTCACCCTGATTGAGCCCAATGTTGAACCCGTGAGTTCCGCTGACGCCTCGAAGAACGCGCATCGCCTCTTGAGTCAGTTGTGTAATCTCATCACTTTCTTCTTTGGTCGCCAGATCCAGTGTTGGATAGTGTCTGTATGGACAGATAAGCAAATGGCCGGCGTTGTATGGAAAAAGATTCATCAAAACGAACCCGGCTTTTCCACGTCTTACAATCAACCCATCCTCATCGCTTTTCTCAGGCGCTAGGCAGAATGGGCAATCCTTGTCGGCGGGCTGTTGTCCGTTTTGTATATAAACGAGCCGGTGAGGCGTCCAAAGCCTTTCAAAACCATCCCACTGCGCCCCGAGACCCTGGCTTGATTCGGCTTCCACCTATACCTGCTTCCTGCTTTCTATGGCGTCAACGATTTCTTGCGCTGCCATATTCAACTCGATTCCATTGCGCTGTGTTCCATCCCTAAACCTAAAACTAACCGCGTTCGCCTCGGCGTCTTTCTCCCCAGCAATCACAATGAAGGGAACTTTCGCCAGAGTGTGGTTTCGAATCTTCTTCTGCATCCGTTCATCGGTTGAATCAACCTCAACCCTCACCCCGGCCGACCTCAATGAATTTGCAAACTGCTCAAGGTATGGTTGCTGATCCTCGGTAATTGGAACGCATACAACTTGAACGGGTGCTAGCCAGGGCGGGAAGTGTCCAGCATAATGCTCGGTCAAGACCCCGAAGAAACGCTCAATTGATCCAAAAAGTGCCCTGTGAAGCATTATTGGACGATGCTTTTCACCGTCACTTCCCACATATTCCAGTTCGAATCTCTCAGGCAGGTTGAAATCCAGCTGTATGGTGCTCATCTGCCAGGTTCGACCGATTGCATCTCTAGCTTGAACGGAAATCTTTGGGCCGTAGAAGGCTGCACCACCGGGATCGGGAACCAGTTCCAGCCCAGTTGATTCGGCCACTCTTTTCAAAGTTGCAGTTGCTAATTCCCACGCCTGATCGTCGCCGACAAACTTCTCTCCGCCGTCCTTGGTGCTCAGTTCCAGATAGAAATCTTCAAGACCGTAATCCCGTAAGAGATCCAAGACAAACCTCAGAACTTTCTCAATCTCAACTTCTAGATCATCCTGGGTCACAAACAGGTGGGCGTCATCCTGAGTCATGCCTCGTACACGAGTCAACCCATGAATGACCCCGCTTTTTTCGTATCTATAAACACTTCCGAACTCGAACATCCTCAGTGGTAGCTCACGGTAACTTCGGGATCTTGACTTGTAGATAAGAATATGAAACGGGCAGTTCATCGGCTTCAGGTAGTAATCCTGACCTTGCCTTTTTAGATCGCCGTTTTCGTCATATTCGGCATCCACGTGCATTGGTGGGAACATGCCATCTGCATACCACTGGAGGTGGCCGCTGGTTTCAAAAAGATTTTGTTTGGTGATGTGCGGTGAATAAACAAATTCGTAGCCGGCCTCTAGATGCTTTTTCCGACTGTAGTCCTCCATCACTTGCCGCATAATCCCACCTTTGGGATGAAAAACAGGTAATCCTGACCCAATTTCAGAGGGGAAACTAAAAAGGTCAAGTTCTTGACCCAACCTTCTGTGGTCGCGCCTCTGGGCTTCCTCAATTCGCTGCTGATATTCAGCTAGCGACTCCGCGTCGGGCCAGGCGGTTCCGTACACCCTTTGAAGCGACTGGTTGTTTTGATTACCGAGCCAGTAAGCCGCACTGACTCTGGTCAGCGCAAAACCCTTATCGGCGATTCTGGTATTTGGAACATGGGGTCCGCGGCAGAGATCCTGCCACTTTATCTCGCCAGTTCTCGGATCGATGTTCTGGTAGATGGTGAGCTCTCCGGAGTCAACCTCTACGTTTCCCTCGTCCAGCGATTCGTTTCGTTTGTCCAAAAGCTCGAGCTTTAGCGGCTCGTTTTTCATCTGCCAACGAGCGGTTGATTCGTCAACGACAACTCTCGTGAAGCGCTGATTGGCTTTCACGATTTCTTTCATCCGCTTTTGAATTTTCCTAAGGTCCTCTTCAGTAAGCGGAGTGTCAATCATGAAGTCGTAATAAAACCCGTCTTCAATGGGCGGTCCGATACCCAACTTCGCTTCAAATATGTCCTGAACCGCCTGTGCGGTGATGTGAGCAACGCTGTGCCTGAGAATCTGCAAGCCCTCTGGGCTAGAGATATTTATTGGCTCAAGTTCATCGTCCTCTTGAAGAGCTCTGGCAAGGTCAGCGGGCGTGCCATTGACATGCATTGCGATGATTTCCCTGTCCGGGAAAACATCAAAACCAGTGGGATGGCCATCTAATTCAACGGATTTACCTTCAACTGAAACTCTCACGAGTCGAAGTCTAGCCCCAGGTAAGGGGTGGCTAAGTTGAATCACGCCGATTATGGGCCATTATTGTCAGTTGTGAATAAAGAATTAGACAGAAGACTAAATTGGCTGCGTGCATCAGTTCTAGGTGCGAACGATGGAATCGTAAGCATTGCTGGAGTGCTAATGGGCGTTGTTGGTGCTGGCGTTGGCAATAGGGAAGTTCTGATCGCCGGCATTGCTGCAACTGTTGCAGGTGCCTTTTCAATGGGTGGCGGAGAATACGTCAGCGTTTCAGCACAAAAAGACACTGAAATTAGCCATGGCCGGAAAGGCTCCGACGTAACCGCCAATCCCCTGCAGGCCGCTGTCAGTTCATTTCTTGCTTTTATCGCTGGTGCGGCGT
>CAJXTQ010000084.1 GCA_913060985.1 uncultured Micrococcales bacterium
CTCTTGCTCCTGAATGATTTTCATGGCTTTTTCAATGCCATCTTCGTCGGCAGATAAGCCTGAGATAATCTCGCTCAACTCTGCTTCATCCATGGCCTTCTTGGCCGGGGGGTCGAAGGAGTAGTTGGTCATACTCGCTCTCTAATTTATGCGCGTGGGCCCTACCGGGCTCGAACCGATGACATCCACGGTGTAAACGTGGCGCTCTACCAACTGAGCTAAAGGCCCACCCGAGATACTACCAACAAAACTGCAAAACTAAGAAACTAGTTCGAGTGCTTTTTTGTAATCTTCCAGAGGTCTCATTTCACCGGGACTTGTAACAAACTTCGCAACAACCTGACCCTCAGCATCAATTACATAGGTTGCACGGGTACCGTGGCCCTTTTCCTCTAGCCATGCATCATAGAGTTTTGTTACCTCACCGTGGGGCTTGAAATCTGCCAAAAGATCAAACTGATAGCCCTTAGCTTCACTGAATGCAGCCTGGGTGAATTTGCTGTCTACGCTGATACCGAGCAAAGCCGCATTTGAGTCTTGGAATATCTGAAATTCATCTCGCAGCTCGCAAAGCTCATCAGTGCAGGTGGGCGAGAAGCTCAGTGGGTAGAAGGCCAAAACCACTGGCTTTCCACGAAGTGCGCTTAGCTCTATCTCTTCACCATGTTGGTTTGGAAGTTTGAAATTCGGGGCATTGTCTCCGATTTGAACAGTCATTAGAAACCTTTCTATGTAATTGGCAGTCTAGGTTCACTTGCGGGTAGTCTTTCTACGAACTTACTCCACAAGAGATTGAAAGCCGAGGGCTATGTCGTTCAACAACCAGGACGCCTTTGCTGTTCCTACACCAGATAAAGACCCAAGCGAAACTTCTGAGTGGCTTGAATCCCTTGACGCTCTGAGTGAGCACAAGGGCCGTGGCAGAGCAAGGGAAATAATGCAACACCTGTTGCGACGCTCCCACGAGTTACAGCTCAACGTACCGCTGGTTCCCACCACCGATTACATCAACACCATTTCGCCGGAGGACGAACCAGATTTTCCAGGTGATGAGCAAATCGAGAGAACTTACAGAGCCTGGATGCGCTGGAACTCGGCAGTTTTAGTCCACAGGGCACAAAGACCGGACATTGCCGTTGGCGGTCACATCTCCACCTTTGCCTCGTCCGCATCGCTTTATGAAGTGGGCTTCAATCACTTTTTCCGAGGTCAAGACCACCCATCTGGCGGAGACCAAATCTTCGTTCAGGGCCACGCATCCCCCGGCCCCTATGCAAGGGCATTTCTTGAGGGAAGACTCTCAGCGGATCGCCTAGATGGATTCCGTCAGGAAAAATCCCACCTTGCGGGAGGGTTACCCTCCTACCCGCATCCGAGGCTTCTGCCAGATTTCTGGCAATTCCCAACGGTTTCTATGGGACTAGGTCCAATTAATGCCATCTACCAAGCCCAATTCAACAGGTACCTTGAAAACCGCGGTTTCAAAGATCCGTCCGATCAGCAGGTCTGGGCATTTCTTGGTGACGGTGAGATGGATGAGGTTGAATCCCGAGGAGCACTGCAAATTGCAGCAAACGAGGGCCTAGACAATTTGAATTTTGTCATCAACGCCAACCTTCAAAGACTTGATGGTCCGGTGCGCGGTAATGGAAAAATCATCCAGGAATTGGAAAGCTTTTTCCGAGGAGCTGGATGGAATGTAATCAAGGTTATCTGGGGAAGAGAGTGGGATAACTTGCTTGCCAAGGACCATGATGGTGCTCTTGTGGACTTGATGAACAAAACCCCCGACGGTGACTATCAGACTTATAAGGCGGAGAGCGGTGGTTTCATTCGTGAGAATTTCTTCGGACGCGATCATCGAACGCGAGCTTTGGTTGAAAATCTAACAGATGACCAAATCTGGGGCCTGAAGCGTGGTGGCCACGATTACAAGAAGATCTATGCCGCATATAAAGCTGCCGTTGAGCATAAAGGTCAGCCAACTGTCATCATCGTCAAGACAGTAAAGGGCTACGGACTCGGTAAGAGCTTCGAAGCTCGAAACGCCACCCACCAAATGAAAAAATTGACACTTGAAAACCTCAAGGATTTCAGAGACGAGATGCGTATCCCCATAACCGATGCGCAACTGGAGGCTGACCCCTACCTACCCCCCTACTACCACCCCGGTGAGCAGAGCGAAGAGATTCAATACATGCTCGAACGGCGACGCCAACTCGGGGGCTTTTTGCCAGAGCGCAGAAGCAAGTACGTTCAGTTTGATCTTCCTGAAGACAAGGCTTACGAAACCCCTCGAAAAGGAAGTGGTAATCAAGAAGTTGCCACAACAATGGCTTTTGTCAGGATGCTAAAAGACCTTTTGAAGGCAAATGGCACCGGGCCAAGGATTGTTCCAATCATTCCCGACGAGGCCAGAACCTTCGGAATGGATGCTTTTTTCCCAACCGCAAAAATCTATAACCCATTTGGTCAAAAGTACCTTTCGGTGGACCGCGAGCTGTTGCTCAGCTACAAAGAATCTGAAAGCGGCCAAATACTTCACCCGGGAATCAATGAGGCCGGATCTGTTGCCGCATTCACTGCTGCGGGAACTAGCTATTCCACCCATGGTCAGCCGATGATCCCAATTTACGTCTTCTATTCCATGTTTGGGTTTCAGAGAACGGCAGATGCACTATGGGCCGCTGGAGATCAAATGGCAAGAGGGTTCCTGATTGGAGCAACCGCCGGACGAACCACCTTGACCGGAGAGGGCCTGCAGCACGCTGATGGACACTCGCTTGTTCTTGCAAGCACCAATCCGGCGGTTGTCGCCTACGACCCTGCATATGGTTATGAGAT
>CAJXTQ010000085.1 GCA_913060985.1 uncultured Micrococcales bacterium
GGCTCCAGGCCTTTTTTGTTGGCGGTATCCTCGTCCAAAAAAGATGCGTAGAGATCGCCTATCTGCTGCTGAACGCCAGGGCTTGGATTTTTCAGCGCTTCTTCCAAAATCTTTTTGACCGCAGCTTCACTGTCGTCCCTTAGTTGATAAAAAGATCCGTAAATGGCTTTGTCTGCCGGTATTTCAAAACTGTCTAACCACTTGCCATTTACATGTGCATAAAGGTCATCTTGAATCCGGATTTCGGGCTTGAAGTTGTCTTTGTTAATTCCTGGCTTGATAGGCATACTCTTTAGTCTAAGAGGGGTTTTTGACTAAAATTTCGCCTATGGCTCAACCGAAGATAATTCTGTTTTATCGTTTCACACCGATAGACAACCCGCAGCTTATGAAGCTCTGGCAAAAACAGCTCTGCGAGTCTTTGAATCTCAAGGGGCGCATCATCATCTCCACCCATGGAATAAATGGGACCTTGGGCGGGGATCTGAAAGACATCAAAGCCTATATTCGGAAGACAAAAGAGTTTGATGGCTTCCGTGGAACTGATTTCAAGTTCAGTGATGGCCAGGGGGATGACTTCCCAAGGTTGAGTGTGAAGGTGAGGAAAGAACTTGTCGCCTTCACCATTCCTGATGAAATCAAGGTCAGCCGAAAAGGTGTTGTTGGTGGAGGAAAGCATCTGAAGCCAGAGCAGGTCCACGAGCTTGTTGAGAAGAAAAAAGATGTTGTCTTTTTTGATGGAAGAAACGCAGTTGAGGCAAAAATCGGGAGATTTAGAAATGCCGTTGTTCCAGATGTTGAGACCACGCATGATTTCCTAAGTGAAATAGAGAGTGGCAAATATGACCACCTCAAGGACAAACCAATAGTCACCTACTGCACCGGAGGAATCCGTTGCGAAATTCTGAGTGTCGCTATGAAAAACCGTGGCTTCAAAGAGGTTTATCAAATTGATGGCGGCATAGTCCGCTATGGCGAGACCTTCGGCGATGAAGGTCTATGGGAGGGAAGCCTGATGGTTTTTGATAACCGGATGGTCACTGACTTCACTGACAAGGCAAAGGTTATTGGTGAGTGTGAGATATGTGGAACAAAGACCAACCACGTTCGCAACTGCTTTGATGAGACTTGTAAAAACATGGTGGTGGTTTGCAAAACCTGTGAGGCCGATGAGTCACTACACAGGTGCGACCCTTCACACACGAGAAACCGACAGAAGGTCTCAATCTGAGTTTGGGAGATTCAAAGCCAGCTTCAAAAAAACAGTTGGTGAAATCATCGCAACTCCTTTCCAACCGGAGGAGTTGGTGAATTCGACGTCTCTGGTCACCACAACATCCGAGGCAGTTGCTTTGGCTAAATCCAAAATCAGGTTGTCCTCGAAATCAAGCTGGGAGACTGCCTCACGGGATGGGTCAACAATGCTTCCTCCAGACATGAAGACGATATCTGAAAGGTCTTCAATGTATCGGTGGCAAAGCTGATCACTCAGTCCAGCAGCCTTTAGAACCCGATGCACGTTTGTCAGAATATGTGGCGAGGCAAAAACACTAAACCGCTCTCCGTCAAAGGCCATGGATACGCAATTTGCTGCGTCGCTGTCACCTCCCGGTGGAACGATCGGGAGATAGGGATAATCTGAGGGTTCGCCCAGGAATGCATCTAGCCAGACATTGATGTCGAAAACAACTCTGAGCTTTTCGCTCAAGATTTCTGAACTTCTTTTATTAGAGCATCCACCTCAGCCCTACTGAAGACTTTGCCCCCCAGTTCTTCAAGGGCTAGTTTCCTTGTTTCGCTAAATCGGCGTGCAACACGATCGTGCTCCATCTTCTTCATTGCGACTCTCAGGAATTCAGATCTATTTCCATTCCCGTATTCCTCGACTAACTTGTCAAGCAGCTCTCTGTCCTCATCTGCAATTGCAAATCCAACAGTTTTCGAAGCTCTTTCTCCCATTCGGAACCTCCGTATGCAACTGGTATGCAACAACGATAACACCTTGAATGGACACTAAGAGAGAGTTATTTTTGAACCATGAAAGACCGTGCGCGAGGCGGGACTTGAACCCGCACGTTCTTGCGAACACTGGCACCTGAAGCCAGCGCGTCTACCATTTCGCCACTCGCGCTAATTAGCAGGACGAGATTACCAGCTTTAGCGATGGATAGCTAAGGGTCTTCGGCAATAGACTGGAAGCTTAGGAATCAGGAGTTGTGATGGGTCTGCTGGACAAGCTCGAAAAAAGCATCGAGAAGGTCGTTCGCAAACCCTTCAATGCAACCTTTAAGTCACTTCTAGATCCGATAGAAATCGCGAGTCAAATCAAAACCTCGATGGACAGTCAAGTCTCACTGGATCAGGAGCAAAAACTCGTGGCGCACCGCTACCAACTGCTGGTCTCACCGCAGGATTTCGAAGCACTCTCTGCCGATCAACTAAACCTGGATCGAAAACTCACGGAGATGGTTGGGGAATACCTGAAGGCTAAGAATTACTCAACGGTTGACGACCTCAGATTCATTCTGGGAAAATCTGAATCTCTCTCTGTTGGCGAGCTCGAGCTAAACGTGATGCAAACAGAGAGTGATGTTTATTGGCAGCCCTTTATCGAATTTGCAGATGAAAAACTTCCGCTTCCCAAAGGTAGGACTCGAGTGGGCAGAGGCAGTGAAGCGGATGTGAAGATCAATGACCGAACACTTTCACGTATCCACCTAGAGCTTTTATTCAACGGGGAGAAGGCCGGGGTTCGGGATCTGGGTTCAACCAACGGCAGTTTCCTAAATGGTCAAAAATTCCAAGAGGGGCCTTTGGTCAACGGCGATACCATTGCCTGCGGGA
>CAJXTQ010000086.1 GCA_913060985.1 uncultured Micrococcales bacterium
TCTTCAACAAATCTTTGCTTGTTGTCATCCTGGGCATAGAACTCAGCGTATGAACGAAGTATGGAATTGCTTCCAAATACAAGATCAACACGGGTTGCCGTGAAGTCAACCTTGCCGTTGTTGCGGTCTCTGAGGTTGTAAAGACTTCCTCCAGCTGGCTCCCAGACATACTTCATATCCGTGAGGTTAACAAAGAAGTCGTTGGTCAATGCACCTACGTTTTCGGTGAAGACTCCGTGAGCGGTGCCTGCGTAGTTTGTTCCCAGAACTCGCATCCCACCAATGAGAGCTGTCATCTCAACAGCCGTTAGGTTCATAAGCTGAGCTCGATCCAGCAGCAGCTCCTCCCCTGGCACATCGTAGTTTTTCTTGATCCAGTTTCTGAATCCATCGTGAATTGGCTCCAATGGCTCAAATGATTCAGCGTCTGTCCACTCCTCGGTTGCATCTCCACGACCAGGAGCAAATGGAACAGAAACATCCATGCCAGCTTTTTCAATGGCCATTTCAAGACCAACGTTTCCAGCTAAAACAATAGTGTCAGCGATACTTGCACCGAATTGCTCAGCCAAAGGCTCTAACGCAGCAAGTACTTTGTTCAACCTTTCTGGCTCATTGCCTTCCCAGTCGCGCTGAGGCGCTAGACGGATTCTCGCTCCGTTTGCCCCTCCTCGCAGATCTGAATGGCGGAAGGTTCGTGCGGAATCCCAGGCGGTTGCGACCAATTCCTGAACGCTAAGTCCGCTCTCGCGAATCGCACCCTTCAGTCCCTGAACATCAAAACTGCTGTTTCCGGCAGGGACTGGGTCTTGCCAAATGAGATCTTCCTGGGGAGCCTCTGGTCCGATGTAGCGAACTCGTGGTCCCATGTCACGGTGAGTCAGCTTGAACCAAGCCTTTGCAAATACCTCATCGAAGTAATCAGGGTTTTCATAGAACTTACGACTAATTTCGCGATAGATCGGATCTTTGATCATTGCCATATCAGCATCGGTCATCATTGGGTTCAGTCGAATTGATGGATCCTCAACATCTACAGGCTTGTCCTCCTCTTTAATGTTGATTGGTTGCCACTGCCATGCACCTGCTGGTGACTTAGTGAGCTCCCAGTCATACTCAAAGAGTAGATAGAAGTATCCGTTATCCCACTTTGTTGGCTCAGTTGTCCAAGCACCTTCAATTCCTGAAGAAACGGTGTCGCGTCCGATGCCTCTTCCATGGTGGTTGTTCCAACCAAGACCCTGCTCGCTAATTGCAGCTGCCTCGGGCTCTGGGCCAAGGTTTTCTGCTCTTCCGTTTCCGTGGCTTTTACCAACGGTGTGTCCACCTGCAGTCAGAGCAACTGTCTCTTCATCGTTCATTGCCATTCGGGCAAAGGTGACTCGGATGTGCTCAGCGGTCTTCAGTGGATCTGGGTTTCCATTCACGCCCTCTGGGTTTACATAAATCAGACCCATCTGCACAGCAGCCAGTGGGTTTTCCATTGACTCTGCCTCTTCGACATTTTCGTAGCGCTCATCACTTGGAGCCAGCCACTCTTTTTCGCTTCCCCAGTAAGTGTCCTTCTCTGGGTGCCAGATGTCTTCGCGACCAAATGCGAATCCATAAGTCTTAAGACCCATGTCCTCATAGGCAACAGTGCCGGCAAGAATCATCAGATCGGCCCAGCTGAGTCGGTTTCCATACTTTTTCTTGATTGGCCACAAAAGCCTTCTTGCCTTATCTAGGTTCACGTTGTCTGGCCATGAGTTCAAAGGAGCGAAACGCTGGTTACCGGTTGCTCCTCCTCCGCGACCGTCAGCAATTCGATAAGAACCTGCCGAGTGCCAAGCCATACGAATCATAAGTCCGCCATAGTGACCCCAGTCCGCTGGCCACCAAGGCTGGCTGTCACGCATAAAGTCTTTGACGTCTTGCTTTACCGCATCAAAGTCAAGCTTTTTGACCTCTTCGCGATAGTCAAACTTCTCCCCCAACGGATCAGTCTTTGTGTCGTGCTGGTGCAAAATATCCAGGTTTAGTGCATTTGGCCACCACTCTGTGGGCGTTTCACCTACTGCAGTATGAGCTCCGTGGGCAACTGGGCATGAGTCTTGTTCTGACATGAAAAACCTCTCGAATTTCGTGTTTGGCTCAACTGTAACAAGGCCTACCAACTTGCGTTTGACAGTTTTCTAATTTTCAGCCAGCGTTCAGTTTCGCTAATTGTTCTGCTGCTTTTTTAGCTCTGGACCTTATTGATCCACTGTCACTTTGAAGCCCCTCGTTCAATATCTGTTTCGCTAGCTCTGGGTCTTTTTCTGCAAAGCCAAGCGCAGAGACATAGGTGGCCCATGCTTTCAAAAACTTGTTTTCCTCAGATAAACAACCTCTGGCCCAACTGGCAATGGTTTCGGGTATTAGAGTTTTTGAACTCGAGGAAAGCTGCAAAACATGCAACTTTGATTGCCAGTCAACTAACGAATTCAGAATCTTCAACAATTCTTCAGCTTGCTCTGACGATAAGTCCTGTCCAGCTTCAACCAAATGCTTTAGTATCCAGGTTCCTGGCAGTTGAGTTTCTGGATCATGTTCAATCAGGGAAATTATCTGATCAACAAACTCCTCTTGATTTGATGACTTCGCTATTTCCGACAGCAACACGGTTTCGTCTTTTGCTTCAACTAGCCACTTATGAAGTTCGGTCACGGTTTAGTTGAACCAACTGGTTGGTGGGCCAAGGAAAAGCAATATGTTGTATACAACAACGATTGCCAACAAGACACCTGCAAACATCAGAAACGGATGATTGATAGCCCATCT
>CAJXTQ010000087.1 GCA_913060985.1 uncultured Micrococcales bacterium
GAATCTCCAAAGCTTGAAAATCTGACCGATAGCAAACTTGACTTGGTTGAAAACGGTCTTGATATTGAAACTACCGATCGAGTAATAGACGCCATCGTCGATCACCTTCAAGTTTCAGAGGGCGTTGAATTGTCTGAGGAAGGTATTGAAGAGGCAAAGGAACATCTCGCCGAGCTATTGGCAATGAAGGCGGGTGGCAGGTTCCCGCTGGTTGGCGTTTTCGAAAAAGGATTTGATGTCAAAACCGTTGACTCATTGCTTTTGATGGCAGAACTCGAGTTTTTTGGCGGAGACCAGCTTGATACGAAACTTCTGAGACCTGGATTCATACCCATGGTGCGAATGGGCTATCTTGCGAGTGAGGCAGAGAAATCACTGAACAAGATTGCGCTGGCTCTAATTGCCTCTCGTTCATAATCTTTTTTCTTTCCAACTCTCAATGTAGAGTTGAGCCTTTGGAGGTCTAATGGGCAAGCACGCTAGGACAAGGTCCAATCCCGCGCTGAGGCTCGGCATTGGTTTTTCCCTAGCACTCGGTTTGCTGACCGTATCTGCTGTTTCTCCTTCAATCGATCAGCTATCAAGCGCGAATAATTCAACCCCGGATAGTCCCGCGCAGGTGTTGGCGGTTGAAAATTTTGATTTTGAGCTGAAACGAGGAAACTATGGCATCCTCTCAGGCTCAGACGCTACTGGAGTACTAGTTGCCACCGCACCAGTTCCCGAAGCAGACTCGGTCAAAGGTTACGCCCTTTCAAAAGTCAGGGAATACGGTTGGGAATATAACCAGTTCTCATGCTTGGTGAAGCTCTGGGAGCGAGAAAGTAACTGGAGAACTACTGCTACTAATTCATCCTCCGGGGCATATGGAATTCCTCAATCCTTGCCTGCTGAAAAAATGGCATCTGCCGGAAGTGACTGGCGAACCAACCCCGAAACGCAGATAAATTGGGGAATAAACTACATCGACCGAAGGTATGGTTCACCGTGTGCGGCACTTGCACACTCAGACATTCACAATTGGTACTAATGGCAAGAGGCAAACGTCGCAGAAATGCGCCGAAGCAGGAATATCGCGAGCTTGATTATGAGCTTTTGAAAATCAGTGCACCCCGCAGAGAATTCAAACGGGGAATTGAATATGAGGTTAGAGGTACAGCTGGGAAGTCCGACGACCCTGGCAAGTTCTGGATATGTCCAAACTGCTCACTCGAAATCGAACCGGGGACGAATCACATGGTTGCCTGGGATGTTCACAGAGGAATTGAGACCAGAAGGCACTTCCACAATCACTGCTGGAAAATGTTTCAGGGGAGGTTGGATTGATAGAAATTAGATCTAATACCGAGCTCCCAAGCATCCGTGAAGACGTAATCTTGAAAACCGTCGATGGGGAAAGCCTGGTTGGCGAACTTGCCCGAGCGGAAAATCCAAGCGGGGACGTGATTCTGTTCTTGCACCCACTTCCCACCCACGGCGGATTTATGGACTCTCACATACTGCGGAAAGCGGCCAACCGTCTGCCGGCGATGACAGGAATAAGTGTTTTTAGGTTCAACACTCGAGGCACAGAGTCACCCAACGGCAAATCAACCGGCCAGTTTGATGGCGGTAATGCAGAACAGTTTGATCTGCATGCGGCATTTGAGTTTCTAAAACCCCAGTTTGAGAGAATTTGGCTGGTTGGCTGGTCTTTTGGTACAGAGTTGGTTTTGAAATACGGACCGAAATATCCGCTTGCCGGAGCTGTGCTACTCTCTCCTCCGCTACACAGAACTAGCACCGAGGAGCTTCTTCAGTGGAACCAGGTTTCAGCTCCGCTGGTAGCACTAATACCTGAATTCGATGATTTCTTAACTGAAGCTCCCGCCAGGGAGAAATTCTCGGTGATCGAGGATATAGATATTCAGGTTGTGAAGGATGCGAAGCACCTTTGGGTGGGGGAGAACTTCACAAGAGAGGTTTTGAATCGAATTGTTGGGCTGATTATGCCGGGCAAATCACCTTTACCAACCCAGTGGAGCTAACGCATCTGTTGCCGGGGTATCCAGACCTCTCGGAGGATGATTATCACACTGGCGGCCACTGGAATTGCAACTAGCGCTCCCAAAACCCCAAGCAGTGTTCCACCGAGCAAGGCGGCGATGACAACGATTGGAGCTGGAACGCTCACCGCACGCTTCATAATTCTCGGCGAAATCAAATAGGCCTCGAGTTGGAGATAGACCAAGTAGTAGATAACTAAGGTGAGCGCGGTTGACGTTGAGTCGGTAAGTGACACTAGGGTCACCAAAGCAGCTGCGGTGATAGGTCCAACCAATGGGATCAGTGCCAACACAAAGCTAACGCTTGCCAACAGCAGGGCAAACGGAGCGCCAATTATCGAGAGAAAGATGAAGGCTGCCAGGGCGTGAATAAAGGCAACCGTTACCTGGGCGCTAACCCACTTACCAACGCTTCCAACCACCTGTTCGGTTATTTCGGAGAATCTTTCGCGCCTTGAGGCCGGAACCATTTTGTAGCTGAATTCCTTCAGCTGTTGAAGTGAAGCCATCAAATAAAGGGTCAAAATAACGACGATTATGAAGCCAAATACACCATTGATTATGCCTAGACCGACCTGCAGCACGCCACCAAGCAGTTCAGCCCAATTGGCGGTGTCCGACAGGTAGTCAGCAACTTGGGTAAGGGATGCAGAGATTACGCCCCCAACTTGCCTGTCGAAATCATTGATTACATCCAGATCAATCAAACCATCAACAATTGCGGGTGCTGCCAAAACCA
>CAJXTQ010000088.1 GCA_913060985.1 uncultured Micrococcales bacterium
AAGAGAAGCGAATACACAGACAATGTCATTCGCGAGATTGAGTCGGAACTTAGGGCTAACAAAATTAAGTCAAAAGTTGAGGGCAGGCCGAAGCAGTATTACTCGATATACCAAAAGATGGTTTTGCGAGGTCGTGAGTTTGACGATATCTATGACTTGGTTGGAATACGAATCCTCGTTTCAACGGTAAAAGACTGCTACGCGGCACTTGGAGCCCTTCACGCGCAGTATTCTCCAGTTCCGGGGCGATTCAAAGATTACATCGCCATGCCTAAGTTCAATCTCTATCAGTCACTGCACACGACTTTGATAGGGCCAAGTGGGCGTGCTGTAGAGATACAGATTCGAACCCACGACATGCATCAACGAGCCGAGTTCGGTGTTGCCGCTCACTGGAAATACAAGGCTGCGGCAAAGGGTGAGCAGGTGCAGGATGACAGCCTTGCTTGGCTCAAACGAATTAGTGACTGGGAGAGTGAGACGGAGGACCCAGGAGAGTTCCTTGACAGCCTTCGATATGAGATTGGTGCCAAAGAGGTTTATGTCTTCACTCCCAAGGGAAGAGTGATTGGTCTTCCCAGTGATGCCACTCCTGTTGATTTTGCGTATGCGGTCCACACGGAGGTGGGTCACAAAACAATTGGCGCAAAGGTGAATTCCAGGCTAGTTCCCCTCGACACCGCGCTAAACAGCGGTGACGTCATAGAAGTGCTTACCTCAAAGAGCGAGAGCGCCGCACCAAGCAAAGATTGGCTGAATTTTGTTAAGTCCCCTAGGGCTCGCGCAAAAATAAAGCAGCACTTCAACGCTGAGCGCAAAGAGCAATCAGTTGATGTTGGAAGGGACATGCTTGCAAAGGCCATGCGGAAGCAGTCTCTACCACTTCAGCAGCTGATGGGGAGCGATGCGCTGCTGGAGGTTGTTGCAGACCTTAAATATGTTTCGCTTGAAGGGCTCCTAAGTGGAATTGGTGAGGGTCACGTATCAGCGGCAACCGTAGTTGAAAAAATCATCAGCAAAACTCAGGCTGCTGAGGATGTCAATACCGGCGAACTCACGCAGATCACCACGGCATCCAAGCCCAAGCGCGGCGGAGACAACTATGTTCTCGTGAAAAACAGCCCAGATGTGCTCACCAAAATTGCTCGATGCTGCACTCCGGTGCCTGGAGATGAAATCATGGGGTTCATCACAAGGGGAGAAGGTGTCAGCATTCATAGAACTGATTGCCGAAACGTGAAATCTCTTGAGCAGCAGCCTGAGCGAATCGTTGATGTCAGTTGGAGTGATTCGGCTAAAGGAATATACCTGGTGCAGATTCAGGTCGATGCATTGGATCGATCGGGACTTCTTAGCGACGTAACCAGGGTTTTGAGTGAAAACCACGTCAATATTCTTAGTGCATCGGTCACTACCAGGAAGGACAGGGTCGCCATGAACAGATTCAGTTTTGAAATGGCTGACCCTTCTCATCTTGATCACATTTTCAATCAAATTAGAAGAATTGATGCCGTCTATGACGTTTACCGCGTTCAGGGTGGTTAGTCGGTAGCTTGTTTCGCCGCTTCAAGCCAAGACTTGCGCGCCTCTAGATTTTTCTCTAGTTCCTTCTTCTTTTTGTCATCTGAAGTGCTCTTTATTTCAGCCTCGATGTCTGCGATCGCCTTTTCGAGTTGCTCAATCAGGGAATTTGACCGGTGCTGGCTTTCGGGATCGGTCCGGCGCCATTCCTCTTCTTCCTTTTGCCTAATTGAGGACTCTATTTTCCCCATGCGAGAGTCAAGTTCCTTCACCTTATCCCTTGGGACCCTGCCAAATTTAGACCACTCTTGATTTATTTTGGAAAGCTGTTCGCGAGCTGACTTCAAATCATCCAGAGAGATTTTCTCCGCCTTCTCAACTAGTTCAAGTTTTTTGTTGTAGTTTTCCATTTCTTGCTCACGAAGTTTGGCGTCCTCGGCCTTTTTCTGCTCGAAGATTGCATCACCTGCGGCTTTGAATCTCTCCCACAGAGCTTCCTCACCTTTGCCAATTCGGGCGAGTTTCTTCCACTGGTCTTGGAGCTTTTTGAATTCATCCGCTGCTTGAGCTCCCTTGCTTGAGAGTGATTCTGCCTGCTTCACAATGTCAGCCTTAACTTTTTTGGCTTCTTTGACTCTTTTGTCTAATTCGGCAAAGAAAGCCCTCTTGTCAGCCTCAAACTTAGCTCGGGACTTGCTAAATCGCTTCCAAATCGGGTCGGCTTGAGCTTTGGGGACTCTAGGCCCTGATTTCTGAAGTGCTTGCCACTTTTCAAAAAGGTCTTGCATTTCCTTGCTGGCGTTTTTCCAAATTGTTTTACTGGGATCGCGATTGGCAATTTGCTCAGCTTTGGATGCAATCTTTTCCTTTTCCACAAGAGCCTTTGCAATCGCCTCTTCGGTCTTTTTCTTATGCTCCTCGCGTAAGTTCTCCAATGCCGGTTTCAGCTGCGTAATTCGGGATCTTAGATTCTCGATATCGCCAACAAATTTCGGTTCTGCTAATTCTTTTTCAACAGCGAGCAGGTTTTCTTCAACCGCAGCTGGAGTCGCATTCGACGCCTTTAGTCGCTGTTCAAGTATCCTGACCTGGGCCTCCAAGTCTTCATATTTTCTTTGGAAATAAGCGAGCGCTTCCTCGGCGGAGACGTTCGGGTACTGCCCGACAAGTCTTTTCTCATTCCCATCAATTAGGTAGACATTGTTGTTTTCATCAACACTTGCGTGCGAGGTTTCAATGGACACTT
>CAJXTQ010000089.1 GCA_913060985.1 uncultured Micrococcales bacterium
TGGACCAACTGTTTCGCAGACCGTAGCTCGAATGGAGCGTGATGGGCTGGTCACTCTGGAAGATGATAAAACCCTTAGCTTTACTGATTACGGTCGGGAGAGAGCTATTGGAGTCATGAGAAAACACCGTCTTGCGGAAAGGCTCTTGGTGGACATCATTGGATTGGATTGGCAAGACGCTCATGACGAAGCCTGCCGCTGGGAACATGTCATGAGTGAAGAAGTTGAGAGAAAGATAGCTGGATTAGTTTCAACTTTGGATTCATCTCCCTATGGCCTTGCGATTCCAGGGCTTGCCGAATTGGGGCTTCAATCAAACCAGGTGAATCTTGGAACCCCCGCCAGTGAATTGGCCGATGGCGAATACCTACTCAGTCAAATCGGGGAGCCTTTGCAGGTGGATAAAGAGCTTCTCACTCAGCTGGATGAACTCGGTCTGCTGCCAGGTTCGAAGGTCAGATTGGAAGACCAGGGAGTGGATAAGTTCTTAATCGCTCAAGGTCAGGATGAAGGTTTACTTGTCGAATCTGACATTTCAAGGCATATTTTTCTTTCAACAACGGTTTAAACTAAACGGACCAAACAATTAGACTTTAACGAGCTTTTTGTTGAGAGGACTTTTTTGACAAAGCCAATGACCCGCAGGCAGGCTCGCGAGGCCGCCCGAAAGAAAAATAGAGAACTTAAGCCAGCAACGAAGATGCTGACTATGTTCGCTGCAACCGGATTGCTCGCGACTTTCTCACTTCCTTCTTTCGGATACAACCCTGCCTACACCGCAAGGACGGGTCTAACTAATGCTGAGCAGGCTGACAGCCAGTCTCAGCAGCTAAGCGTCCAGGCTGAGGCTTCGGTTAGCTTTGATAGAGGCTCTTTCTCTTCAACCGATGACACGGTGAGCCAGCTAACTAGCACAAGCAACTTTAGGTACTCAGGTCCTCGCTACACAGACTATTTGGAAAGCCCAAGATTTGATCAGCTGACCAGTGCGAACGTTATGAAGGCCGCTGCCGAACTTGTTGGAACCCCTTATGTTCTTGGCGGTCAAACCCCTGCGGGGATTGACTGCTCAGGGTATGTGATGTTCGTATACGCACAGTTTGGTATCGAGATGCCTCACAGTGTGTACCAGCAATCCAGACTTCCATTTGCAGAAAAAATTGACCTCGAGGATGCAGTGCCTGGAGACATCGTTGTTTTCAATGACTACTCACACAACGGCATCTATGCGGGTAACGGGAACTTCTATCACGCTCCACAGCCCGGGGACAAGGTGAAACTTGCCCCAATCTTCACAGACCGCTTCCACATTTTGAGATTCGGTCCGATTAACGAAGAAAATCAGTAACTTTTTATTTGGCGTTTCTTTACCAATTTCCCTCAACTGATGCTTAATCTGGTGACAGAACTTACAACGGTTTGAAAGGGGTGTGACTATGCACAGAGACTTGCCTGCCAGGCATGTGAGCTGGCTACATCAACTCCACCACCACATACCGGAGGGTAAATAATCGCGTCGTCATGTTTGACGGCGCTTTTTTTATATCCAGGTTCTAGCGCCAAACTCGGCAAGCCATGTCGAGTGACAGGAAGGGATGTAGATGAGAACTCTAGTTCTAAACGCAGGCTACGAGCCGCTTGCAGTGGTTTCATTCAAGCGAGCACTGGTGCTGGTATTGAATGAAAAAGCAACCGTGTTGGCTGGGGCGAGTGAAAAGGTTCGAAGTGCAAGCATGGAGTTTGAAATGCCCAGTGTGATTTTGCTATCTCGCTACGTTCGCATCCCAAACCACCGAAGAATTCCAGTTTCCCGCAGGGGAGTGCTAAGGAGAGACGGTCACCGCTGTGCCTATTGCAAGCGAAGCGCATCGACTATCGATCACGTGATTCCAAAGTCCAAGGGAGGTGGCGACTCTTGGGAGAACCTGGTTGCGTGTTGTTTGAAGTGCAATAACAAAAAGGGCGATCGCACACTCAGTGAGATTGGCTGGCAGCTTGATTTCACACCGAAGATGCCACAAGGTCTTGCCTGGACCGTGAGAGGTGCTGATAAGCAACAGCCAGAGTGGCAGGACTATCTTGAGATGCAGCGGGCTGCATAACTACGAACTATATGTAAAAGATATTTGACATTATGTAAAAAATCTTTTACATTACCTTTATGAACTATCAAGAAAAAACCATACTCATCGCGCTTCCGCTCGATTTCATTATTTTTGGCGCTTACAGCATCTGGCTTATTCCTCAATTGCTGAACGATGGAATAGAGGGCGTTGACTATCGGGGTCCGGTCATACTTGCCCTGGTAGCAAGTGTCTTGCTGACGATAATCTCTCAAATCTTGCTGGCGTCTTTCAATCACAAACAAGCAAATCTCGAGGATGTAAGAGATAAAGAAATTAGGCGAAGAGCAAGCGGCTACACCCTTGCCTTCTTGGCAGCTCCATATCTTTTCGGATTGATCCTTGCAATTGCAGAGGCTGATTACTTCTATATCGTTCACGTGATGCTATTCGGTGGAGTGCTTGCAGATATTGTCACTTCTTTGGCCCAGCTAAGGTTTTATCGCAAAGGGATCAATTGAAGCCAACTCGAATAATCAACCAGGTGAAGAAATACAGACTATCGGCATCGCTAACTCAGGAAGAGCTTGCCCAAAAGCTGGGAGTCTCGAGGCAGACGGTAATTGCAATTGAGAATGGCAAGTATTCGCCAACGCTTGAGACTGCAT
>CAJXTQ010000090.1 GCA_913060985.1 uncultured Micrococcales bacterium
CAATTCCTAGTTTTCCAACTTGACCCTTGGCGGCAAGAGCTGCCATCTGAGCCTCGTACTCTTCAAGTGAGACAACCTCCACGTTGAAAAGCATCATTGAGTGAAACTCGCCACAAAGCTCGGCACACTTACCGACATATGAGCCCTCCTTCTGAGGGATTACATACATGTGGTTCCAGCGCCCTGGGAACATATCTTTTTTGTACAAAAACTCAACCACCCAGAATGAGTGAATCACGTCACGAGCCGTCAGATCGATTTGCACTTTTTGGCCAACAGGCAGATACAGGGTTGGAAGATCGTCAAAGTTTCCGGTCTCGGTAGTGCCGTCATACTGTGACTGAATACCAGTCTCGTAGACGTTCGAATCAACGTAGTTGAAATCCCAGCTCCATTGCTTTCCAATGACCTCGATTGTCACATCCGGCTCATCAAATTCAGCTTCAATCGCTGCCATATCCCTTGCTGTGAAGGCGAAGAATCCAACAACCAGAATCAAAGGTATGACCGTGAAAAGTGTCTCGATTGGCATGTTGTAGCGAAGCTGCTGAGGCATCGCGGTCTCACCCTTGCGACGGCGATAAACAATGATTGCCCAGGCCATCAACCCCCACGCGATTGCACCCACTGCCAACAGGACTATCCAGCTGGTGGTCCACAGACCGGTTATCCGATCAGTGTGATTTGTAATTCCGGGCTCTCCAGGCAACCAACCACGCTGCGCCTCTGGGCTACAGCCAGTTAGAACCAAAGCTAGGGCCGATGCACCAGCCACGATTGTAATAAGACGTCGGTTTCGCAAAATCGACCTTTCAAGTTGACAGACTTCACCTAATTCTAAAACAAAAACCCCTCCCGCGTGAGCCGCGAGAGGGGTTTTGAAAACTCTTTTTAGCTAAAGGAGTCCCCACATGCGCAGGAATCACTCGCGTTTGGGTTATCGATTGTGAATCCTTGCTTCTGAATGGTGTCTTCGAAGTCGATAGTTGCCCCGTCAAGGTAGGGAACACTCATTGGGTCAACCACTACCTCAACTCCACCGAATTCAGCAATTGCGTCATCCTCGGTGAGTCTCTCGTCAAAAAACAACTGGTAAATCAGTCCTGAACATCCTCCGGGTTCAACTGCAATGCGCAGCCTCAAATCATCTCTTCCTTCGGCGTCCAAAAGTGCTTTTACCTTGGTAGCCGCTTCTTCACTGAGCTTAACACCGTGAGTTGAAACTGCCTGAGACATTGAACCTCCTGAAATATCTAAGGGCTATTCTGCAACAATTCTATTCGCTTGTAAAAGTATTAACCCGTGAGTTTGGATTGCCTTCCTGAATGTCGGCAGATGCTGAGACTCATTTGGCGAATGTGCTCTCGCATCAGGATCCTCTACCCCGGTAACCAATACCTCTGATTCAGGAAATTGCCTGACGAATTCCGCTATGAAGGGTATCGAGCCACCAACACCCATATCGATTGCCTGCTTCCCGTAAGCCTGAGCCATCGAGTCCTTAGCTAATTTTGTGGCCCAAGAATTACGAGCCAGGTATGGGCTGCCTAATTCCACTTCTCCAAACTCAACTTTGGCCCCAAACGACACATTTGCAACAATGTGATCCTTCAAAGCTTGAAGCGCCGAAGCTGGGTCATCATTGGGTGCAATACGTGCGCTAATTTTGCAACGGGACTTCGCCTGAAGCGTGTTGGAGCTGTCTGAAACAGACGGGTTGTCGATGCCAATAACCGTAATTGAAGGCTGATACCAACTTCTATCAACCAAGTTTCCCTTGCCAATCAGATCCACACCCTCAAGAATGCCCGATTGAAGCCTGATGAACTCTTCTGGAACCTCAATGCCTGAATCAGGCATTTGCTTCAGTCCTTGAACTGCAACCGAACCATTTTCATCGTGGAGAGATGCCAAAAGTTTTGTGAGCACCATCATGGAATCGGGGACCACTCCCCCAAATACGCCTGAGTGAAGAGGGTGATCTAAGGTAGTTATTGAAAACTCAATGCTAACCAGACCCCTCAACGATGTTGTCAAAGCTGGAGTGTCCAGTTCGAAATTGCCACTGTCTGCGACAACAATCAAGTCAGCCTCTAAGCGTTCGCGGTTAGTGTTCAAGAAGTCAGAAAAATTTGGTGAACCGATTTCTTCTTCACCTTCAATAAACACCGTCAGCCCAACGTTTATATCTCCCTCTAAATCCCTGAGCATCTCGGCAGCTGCCAAATGAGTTACAACTCCCGCTTTGTCATCACTGGCGCCTCTGCCGAACAGGCGATCATCGATAACCTCTGGATTGAAAGGTTCCGTTTTCCACTGTTTCAGATCTCCCGCAGGTTGAATATCGTGATGAGCGTAAAGAAGCACCTGAGGATATCCAGGCTTGGCCTGCCGCCTGGCGATAATTGCGGGGGTTCCAACGTCGGCAGACTGAATAATTTCCACGGTTTCAAAAACATTTGTCTCTGATAGCAGCTGGCTAATCCGCTCTGCTGATTTGTAAAGTGGCTGTTTATCCACATCGGGCCAGGCCAGCGAGGGTATTTTCACTAATTCAATGAGCTGGGAAAGCTTTGAGTCAAAGTTCTCGGCAACCCAATCTTCGGTTGCAGCGACTAGTTGAGGGTCCAGGGTCTGATAATTGAAACTCATAAGAGTAATCTAGTTGCAGTAAGCGAGGATTATTTTGGAAGAAA
>CAJXTQ010000091.1 GCA_913060985.1 uncultured Micrococcales bacterium
TTCAAGCCAAGCTAAAAGCTTAGCGAATAATTACCTCAGATGTCTAGCTTTTTGGCGGAATAGCTTTGATGCCAAACTTGGCCAATTCGCTCTCCCCGCCATCCTCAGCGGTCAGCACCCACAATCCTTTGCTGTGGACGGCAATAGAGTGCTCCCAGTGCGCCCCATCACCGCCGTCGGAGGTTCTCACCGTCCAGTCATCTTTATCAACAAAGGTCTCGTTTGAACCTGAGGTAAGCATCGGCTCGATAGCAACTACTAGCCCGGGCACGATCTTTGGCAATCTTTCCCTGACTCCGAAGTTATAAACGGGTGGATCCTCATGCATAGAGCGTCCTATGCCATGCCCCACATACTGTTCCAAGATTCCAAAATCACTATTCTTTTGAACAAAATCCTCAATCGCGACACCAACGTGGTTGAGTCTCTTGCCAAAATAGAGCGCTGCGATTCCCTCCCAAAGTGACCCGTAGGTGACATCACTCAGCCGCTGCCTTGACTGCGTATCAGACCCGCCAGGCAAAATTACAGTTATCGCTCGGTCTCCATTCCAACCATTAACCATTGCCCCGCAGTCAATACTGACTATGTCTCCGGCTTGGAGAACCTTCTCACTTGGGATTCCGTGCACGATTTCATCATTTATCGATGCGCAGATTGTGTGTTTGTAACCTGGTACCAATTGGAAATTTGGAACCCCGCCTCCAGAGCGAATTGTGTCCTCGGCGATTGCATCCAACTCCAAGGTTGTAACCCCAGGTCTTATCGCCTCCCGAACCTTGGATAGAGCTTTTGCCGTGAGTTCTCCGGCAGGGATCATCGCCGCGATATCGGCATCGGATTTTTTTGTGAAACTGGAACGCATCAGGAACTGAAGCTGGAGATTGCTTCGTCAATTCTTTCAGTGACAGCCTGGATTTCGCCAAGACCGTCTACCTTTGCAAGAATTTCGCGATCGGAATAGATATTGACCAGTGGAGCGGTTTCTTCCAAGTAAACATCCAACCTGTGACGAATTACCTCTTCACTGTCATCGGTCCGACCCTGCTCCTGGGCTCGCTTAGCCAGTCTCGAAACCAACTCGTCCTGGTCAGCCTCTAGCAAAATCACACCGTCGAGACTTAGGTTTTGCTCCGCCAAAATCTCATCAAGGGTTTCAACCTGAGCCTTTGTTCGAGGGTAGCCATCCAGCAAAAAACCATTGGCTGCATCTTCGTGACTCAATCGATCGCGAACCAAGTCATTAGTCAAACTGTCCGGGACATACTCACCGGCATCCATATAAGACTTAGCTTTTTTCCCAAGCTCTGTCTCGTTTTTGACGTTGTAGCGAAAGATATCGCCGGTTGATATTGCAGGAATCCCCAACTTCTCGGCGATAAGCACCGACTGGGTTCCCTTGCCGGCCCCGGGAGGCCCAATGATGAGCAACCTCATCGCAATAGGCCCTCGTAGTTACGCTGTTCCATCTGGGCACTTATCTGCTTCACTGTCGCCAGACCAACACCCACGATAATCAGAATAGATGTTCCACCGAATGGGAAGTTCTGGTTGGTTCCGATTGCCGCGAAAGCGACCAGAGGAATCAGCGCTATCAAACCAAGATAGATCGCACCTGCTGCAGTGATTCTGGATAGAACGTAGTCCAAAAACTCAGTTGTTGGCCTTCCAGCGCGAATACCGGGGATGAAGCCGCCGTAGCGCTTCATGTTGTCCGAAATCTCTTCTGGGTTGAAGGTGATGCTCACGTAGAAATAGGTGAACCCAACAATAAGCAGGAAGTAAACAGCGGCATAGAAAATGTTGTCTCCGGTTGTCAAATACTGGCTAACCCAGCTAACCCAACCTGGAAGCTCGCCGGTAACCGGATCTGGCTGGTTGAACTGAGCCAACAAAGCGGGGAGGTAAAGCATTGATGATGCGAAGATAACTGGGATAACACCGGCGGTGTTCACCTTGATCGGGATAAATGTTGACTGCCCGCCGTAGCTTCTTCTTCCAATCATGCGCTTTGCATATTGGACTGGAATCCTTCGCTGGGATTCCTCGACCAAAACAACCAGCAACACAACAACGAATCCAACCAGCATCACAATCAAGAAAACCTCAATTGGTCTGGTCTGGATAATTTGTAGCAAGGCCGAGGGGAAGGTGGCTGCAATCGAGGTAAAGATCAAAAGCGACATTCCATTACCGACACCACGTTCGGTGATCAGCTCTCCCAGCCACATAATCAAACCGGTCCCAGCAGTCATGGTGATAACAATCAGAGTGATCGCCAGTGGTCCATCATCAGTAAGCAGTGGCAAGCCGGTGTTTGAACCAAACAAAGCACCCTGCCTTGCAACGGTTACCAAAGTGGTTGCCTGCAACATGGCAAGGGCTATGGTCAGATAACGGGTGTACTGGGTAAGTTTCGCCTGTCCCTGAGGACCCTCTTTGTGCAAAGCCTCAAACCTCGGAATCACCACTCGCAGCAGCTGGGTGATAATGGAGGCTGTGATGTAGGGCATGATGCCTAGTGCAAAAATACTCAGCTGGAGCAAAGCTCCTCCACTGAACAAGTTCACCAGCTCATACAACCCACCGGTTGTGGTGTTCTGCGCGAGTGAAGCTTGCACATTGCCGTAATCCACAAACGGCGCGGGAATGAAAGAACCCAAACGGAAGATCGCGAGCAGGG
>CAJXTQ010000092.1 GCA_913060985.1 uncultured Micrococcales bacterium
GACAACTTGTTTGTAATTCATGGCCAGAGTGAACAGATCAGATTGCGATCCAGCGCAACCCAGCGTGATGCGCTTGATAGTTTCGGCGGTCAGGAATTGTTGAAGGTCAAAGAAAGCTATCAGCAGGTTTATAAATCCTGGCTTGATGCAAAAGCAAGACTTGAAAAATTGCAAGCTTCTCTTCAAGACCGAGACCGCAGAATTTCAGAAATAACTGAGTTTCTGAATGAAATTGAACAACTTGAACCTCAGCCGGAGGAGCTTGACTCGATTACGGAGCGGCTGAACCGATTGGAAAACATAGAAGAGATTAGATCTTCGCTAGCCCAATCACGAGATTTGCTCAGCTCTTCGGGAGAAGGATTCGACATAGAGCAGCTTTTGGCTCAGCTAAGAAGGAACCTGGAAAGCGTTGCTGGGAAAGATGCAGAGATAAGCAACATGGCTCAGCGAGTTCAGGAAATGTCGGTAGTGGCTTCTGAGCTTGCTATCGACATTTCAAGATCCTTATCTAATCTTGACGCTGAACCAGGAGAGCTAGACAGGCTCAACGATAGAAAATCCAAACTATTAGCCCTTGAGAGAAAATACGGTGGCACCCTTCAAGACCTAATTGCAAGATCCTCCTCCTGGGCGAACGAGTTATTGGATTTGCAAGATGGCGATGAGCAGATTGAAAAACTTGAGCAGCACGTGGCGGCAATTGAGTCTCAGCTGGGGCATGCCGCAAAAGCCCTTACAGAACAAAGAAGGCTTGCAGCGAGCGGTTTATCAGAGGAGGTGAATGCTGAGCTTGCAGGCCTCGCAATGGCAGAGAGCAAGCTGGTAGTTCAGCTTGACGAGGCAGAATTTGGGCCAGAGGGTGCAGACAAGGTGTCGATACTGCTTGCTGGATACCAGGGGGCAACACCTAGACCAATATCGAAGGCCGCAAGTGGCGGTGAGCTGAGTCGAATAATGCTTGCCATTGAAGTTGTGCTTGCAGGTAAATCACCGACTCCGACAATGATCTTTGACGAGGTTGACAGCGGGGTTGGTGGACAGAGTGCAATTGAGATCGGTCGAAGGCTAAAGCGACTCAGTGAGAACTGTCAGGTGGTGGTCGTCACCCACCTGGCTCAGGTAGCTGCATTTGCCGATAATCACTTGGTAGTGAGAAAAGATAGCGGACAGGGATTTGTTGAAAGTGATGTTCAGGCTGTTGAAAACAGCTCGCGAGAGAGTGAATTGGCGAGAATGCTCTCTGGGCTGGATTCAAGTGACTCAGCCTTATCTCACGCCAAAGAATTAATACAGCTTGCAAAAAATCCTTGAGTCTTTGTCGCCAAGGCATGCATCAGGTGCTAGATTGAAATTCCATGGCAGAAAGCTCTGGGATTCCCTCACATATCTTTGTAACTGGCGGCGTCGCCTCTTCTCTTGGTAAAGGACTCACCGCCGCATCTCTCGGAAATCTCCTGCGAGCTCGCGGTTTGAAGGTTGTCATGCAGAAGCTTGACCCCTATCTGAATGTTGACCCTGGGACTATGAACCCGTTCCAGCACGGTGAAGTGTTTGTTACCGATGACGGGGCAGAAACCGATTTGGATATCGGTCACTATGAAAGATTTTTGGATATCAACCTGTCTTCAAAAGCCAATGTCACAACTGGGCAAATTTACTCAGAGGTGATTTCTAGGGAAAGGGCCGGAGGCTACCTGGGAGACACGGTGCAAGTAATCCCACACATCACTGACGAGATTAAGCGCAGGATGAGGGCCCAGGCCGATGATGACCCCAAACCAGATGTGATCATCACAGAAATTGGTGGAACCGTTGGCGATATTGAATCGCAACCTTTTCTAGAAGCCGCAAGGCAAATAAGACACGATGTTGGTAGAGACAATGTTTTCTTTGTTCATGTGAGTTTGGTTCCATATCTAGGGCCCAGTGGTGAACTGAAAACCAAACCAACCCAGCACTCAGTGGCGATGCTGAGGTCAATCGGTATTCAGCCGGATGCGATTGTTTGCAGAAGCGATAGAGAGTTGCCGGACTCCATTAAGAGCAAGATTGCGTTGATGTCGGATGTTGATCCAAACGCCGTTGTCAATGCCGCCGACGCCAAGAGTATTTATGACATTCCCGTGGTGATCCACGAGGAAGGTTTGGATTCTTACATCATCGACAAGCTTGGTTTAGAAGCCGAGGATGTTGACTGGAGTCATTGGCAACCAGTGTTGAATGCAGTTCACAACCCCGCTCACGAAGTAAATGTTGCCCTCGTCGGAAAGTATGTGGATCTTCCCGACGCCTATCTAAGTGTTACGGAGGCGATTCGAGCGGGCGGATTTGCCAATCGAGCAAAGGTGAATATCCATTGGGTTGCAAGTGATGACTGTGAAACCTTGGAGGGAGCTAGAGAAAAACTCTCACAGATGGATGCAATCTGCATTCCAGGTGGATTTGGTATTCGCGGAATTGAAGGCAAATTGGGGGCAATTCGCTACGCAAGAGAGCAACAAATTCCTACCCTCGGACTTTGTCTTGGGCTTCAGTGCATGGTGATTGAGTACGCAAGGAATGTTGCTGGCCTAAAAGATGCAAGCTCAACTGAATTTGATCCAGAGACTCCCAACCCTGTGATTGCGACCATGGCCGAGCA
>CAJXTQ010000093.1 GCA_913060985.1 uncultured Micrococcales bacterium
CATCAGCACTTGCGAGTAAGGCGACCGGGTTTCCGATTGCAAAGATTGCAGCCAAGCTGGCCGTGGGCTACACCTTGGATGAGATTGAAAATGACATCACCAAGGTAACGCCTGCCAGTTTTGAGCCAACGCTTGATTATGTTGTGGTGAAGGCGCCGAGGTTTGCTTTTGAGAAATTCCCAGCTGCTGATTCAACTCTTACCACAACCATGAAAAGTGTTGGTGAAGCAATGGCAATTGGTAGAACCTTTGGCCAGGCACTTCAGAAATCACTGAGGTCACTGGAGAAAAAAGACAGTGAATTCAGCTTTGTGGTGGGATCAGATAGTGCTGAACAGTTGAAGCAGAAAATGCAAACACCCACCGAATGGAGAATCAATCAAGTTCAGCAAGCGCTGCTGGCCGGGGTTACTGTTGACGAGGTCTATGAACTAACCAAAATCGACCGCTGGTTTTTGTATCAAATCCAAAAACTTAACAGTGAAGCATCAATATTTGCTAACGCCGAACTGACCAAGGACAGCCTGCAGAGGGCGAAGCGTCACGGCTTTAGTGATTCCCAGCTAGCTCAGATCAAATCCATATCTGAAGCGGAGATACGTAGCTTCAGACACAGTCAGGGAATTAGGCCCGTTTATAAAACTGTGGACACCTGTGCGGGTGAATTTCCAGCACTAACGCCGTATCACTACTCAAGTTATGAAACTCAATCTGAGGTAGTGCCGAGCAACCGCAAAAAAGTGCTGATTATCGGCAGTGGTCCAAACAGAATTGGCCAAGGAATCGAATTCGACTACAGCTGCGTTCATGCTAGCTTTACCCTGAGTGACGAGGGCTTTGAAACAATCATGGTCAACTGCAATCCAGAAACTGTATCCACTGACTATGACACAAGTGATCGTTTATATTTCGAACCACTTACACTCGAAGATGTTTTAGAGGTTATACATGCCGAGTCTCAATCGGGTGAATTCATCGGTGCGGTTGTTCAATTGGGTGGTCAAACAGCACTTGGTTTAGCAAGGGGACTGGAGGAGAACGGGGTGCCGATTCTTGGCACGTCGCCTGCCCAAATAGATGCCGCCGAGGAGCGAGGAAAGTTCAGCGAGATCCTCAAAGCCTCAAACCTGAAAGCTCCAGAAAATGACATTGCGTTTGATAACGAAAGTGCATTCAAAGTGGCGCAGGAAATTGGTTTCCCAGTTTTGGTGCGACCATCCTTCGTCCTCGGCGGGCGAGGAATGGAAATCATCTATGACGAGCAAGGCATGTCCAGCTATTTCGAAAGAAACAGGGGGAATGTGGTCATTGACAGCGAGCACCCACTGCTTGTGGATAGATTCCTTGATGATGCCATCGAGATCGATGTGGACGCATTATATGACGGCCAAAGGTTATTTATTGGTGGAATCATGGAGCATATTGAGGAGGCAGGGATTCACTCCGGCGATTCCTCTTGCACTCTGCCGCCTGTGACGTTGAGTGACGGCGTTGTGCAACAGGTTCGAAAAGCCACCCATGACATCGCAGAGGCGATTGGCGTCAGAGGCTTGATAAATATTCAGTTTGCACTCTCGGCAGGTGGATTGTTTGTGCTGGAGGCGAATCCAAGGGCCTCAAGAACCGTTCCATTTGTTTCAAAAGCACTTGGTATAACCTTGGCAAAGGCTGCAAGCCTAATAATGGTTGGTAAATCTATCGAAGACTTGATTAGGTCAGGACACCTGCCTGAGGTTGATGGCGGTCAGGCTCCAGACAGCCCCATCAGTGTCAAAGAAGCTGTTTTACCCTTCAGAAGATTCACAACACCAGAAGGAAAGTATGTCGACAGCTTATTGGGGCCAGAAATGCGTTCAACTGGCGAGGTAATGGGAATAGCAGAAGACTTTCCAAAGGCCTTTGCTAAGTCGCAGGTCGCTGCAGGTGTAAAACTTCCTAAGACGGGCAAGGTGTTTGTTTCCGTGAGTGACCGAGACAAGCACCAGATTGTTTTACCCATCCGGCGACTGTGGCAAATGGGCTTTGAGATACTGGCAACCTCGGGTACTGCGAAAATCCTTGGGAGGCAGGGCATACCGACCACCGAGGTCACAAAATTTAGCGAAAAGAGCGAAGGCGAGAGGTCAATTGTCGAGATGATTGCGGATGGCGAAATTGACATCGTTATAAACACGCCCAGTGGAGGGGCAGCCAGGGCCGATGGCTACGAGATTCGTGCTGCAACAACAGCAAGTGGCAAAGCGATCTTCACAACCACTGCCCAGCTGGCACCAGCGATAGCCTCGCTTGAGTTCATTCGTGAAAATTCATTTGAAGTTAAATCACTCCAAGACTATGACAGGCAAAGAGTTCGTTGAGATTCGACAGGGGACCTTATTTATGCGTTGGTGCTGATCCGCACCCTGAGATTCTCAGCAGCTGGGGGTTGGAGGTTTCAATAAAAGGGCTCTCTGAGTTCAATAGATTATTTATTGACTCCATCCCTGAAGGGCTGGAAATCGTAAAGCCGCAAGTGTCGCTCTATGAGAGTTTTGGTTCAAAAGGCATGGCCGAGCTAGAGAGTTTGCTAAGCAGTTTGGCGGAGTTGGGGATCTATTCAATAGCCGACGCCAAACGATCGGATATTGGTAGCAGTAT
>CAJXTQ010000094.1 GCA_913060985.1 uncultured Micrococcales bacterium
TCGGTCAGAATTTTGTGATTGACCCAAACACAATCAGAAAAATTGTCGGCAAGGCAAACCTGTCCGGGGATGAAACAGTTGTTGAAATCGGACCGGGCCTGGGTTCACTGACACTGGGTCTACTCGAAAAGGTTGACAAGGTAGTTGCTGTTGAAATTGATCAAAGACTTGCAGCGGCCCTTCCTGAGACGGTTGCAAAACACACAAAGGGGAAAAATCTAGAGGTAATCAATACAGATGCGCTAAAACTTGAAACCCTCCCCGAATGCCAGGCGCTGGTTGCAAACCTTCCCTACAACATTTCTGTGCCGGTGCTACTTCATTTCTTGGAGCGCTTTCCAAGCATTGAAAAAGGCTTGGTACTTGTGCAGTCGGAGGTTGCAAGAAGGCTTGTAGCGGGGCCGGGCAGTGAAGAGTACGGGATTCCGAGTTTGAAACTCGCCTGGTGGGCGAATGCGAAATTGGCCGGGGGCGTATCCCGCCAGATTTTCTGGCCGGTTCCAAATGTCGATAGTGAGCTGGTCTATTTTGAAAGAGTTGAAACCGAGGGCGACCGAGCAAGGGTTTTTGAACTGGTGGACCGGTCTTTTTCGACCAGGAGAAAGACCCTGGCTGCTTCATTGAAATCAAGCTTCAGTTATCCAGTAGTTGAAGCGCTTGCAAAAGCGGGGATTGAGAACAATGCCAGGCCCGAACAACTAGGGATAGATGAATTTAGAAATCTCGCTAGGCTTGACAGATGATTTCTGCCAGTGCGCCGGGAAAACTAAATCTGTTTTTTTCGGTTGGAAGAACCAGAGATGATGGCTATCACGATGTCTATAGCATCTATCAGGCCATAGGGATCAGAGACTTCGTAAAAGTGGCTGTTGCCGAGGCCGATTCCTTGCAAATCACCGGAAGCCTCTCAAACGAGCAGCTTGACGCTGTGCCCAAAGACCAGACAAACATTTGCTTTCTGGCGGCAAGAGCTTTTTTTGAACACAATGAGCTTGATTCAACTCCACTGGCAATCGAAATCGAAAAACACATACCAGTAGCGGCAGGTCTGGCAGGCGGGAGTGCTGATGCGGCAGCCACGCTGATTGCCCTGCAAGAACTTTTCCAGACAGAGAGCGATCTTTATGCAATAGCCGCAGAGCTTGGCGCAGATGTTCCTTTTTCTCTTCTCGGGGGAACAGCCATTGGCTCTGGTAGCGGAACAGAATTGGAGCCCATTGATTCTGCCGAGGTTGAGTTCCTAATCGCATACCCAAACCAGGGAATTTCAACCAAGGAGTCTTTTGCTCTGCTAGACGGGCTTCGAGCCGAGAAAGAGGAAATCCAGCTGAGGCTTCCGGGGAGTGATTTTTATGAGGACTTGCGATTGGGTGAGAAACCCCCTCAACTTGGACAGAATGATCTAGCTGTCCCAGCATTGGAATTAATGCCCTCGTTACAGGAGCTTATTGAGCTTGGAGGAAACGTTAGCGGAAGCGGCCCAAGTGTTTATTTCTTCGAACCTGACGCCACTCTGATTAGCGCTTTGCAGGAAAGTGAATTTAGCTGGGTGCTTACATCGGGAAACCAACCAGGTGCGAGGCTCGAGGTATGAGTCACCTGATTGGTGCCGAAAATATTTCTCTGGACTACCCAACAAAGACACTTTTTGAGGATCTAACAGTTGGCATTGCAGCGGGAGATCGAATTGGCATTGTTGGTAGAAACGGTGATGGGAAATCAACACTTCTGTCAATCCTCGCGGGCAGGCTGAAAGCTGACAGCGGTCAGGTTACGGTCAGAAGCAATACTCGAATCGGCTTCATGGACCAGCAGGATGACATCTACTTAGAATCCTCAGTGCAGGATGTCGTGATTGGCGAAATGGCCGAACATGAATGGGCAAGCGACCCAAAGGTTCGTGATGTCATTGACGGATTGATCTCAGATATCGATTTCCAATCCAGCATGAATCGTCTATCCGGAGGTCAGCGAAGAAGGGTTAATCTAGCCAGGTTGCTAATTGGCGACTGGGATGTGTTGATGTTGGATGAGCCAACTAACCACCTTGATATTGATGCCGTTTATTGGCTTAGCCGGCATCTGAAGAGTCGTTGGAGCAAAAACCAGGGTGGGTTACTAGTGGTGACCCATGACCGTTGGTTTTTAGATGAGGTTTGCACTCAGACCTGGGAGGTTCACCCGGGAGGGTTAGATAGCTTTGAAGGCGGCTATGCCGCCTATATCCTGCAGCGAGCTGAGCGAGATCGGCAGGCGGCCGCTGCCGAATCAAGGCGTCAAAATTTGCTTCGCAAAGAACTTGCATGGCTTAGGAGGGGCGCCCCCGCAAGAACCAGCAAGCCCAAGTTCAGAATCGATGCCGCAAACGAGCTGATTGCCAATGAACCACCACCAAGGGATCAGCTGGAGCTGAAAAAATTGGCAACCAGCAGATTGGGTAAGGACGTAATCGAGATCGAAGGGCTTGGTTATAACGGCATTTTTGAAAATGTTGACTTTATTCTCGGCCCGGCGGATCGAATTGGCCTGCTTGGAGCAAACGGATCAGGAAAAACCACCTTCACAAAGCTCATCACAGGTGAATTGGAGCCTGAAC
>CAJXTQ010000095.1 GCA_913060985.1 uncultured Micrococcales bacterium
GGACTAACAAACGCCCAGGGAAACATTGTTGGGCTGATGCCTCATCCAGAACATGCTGTTGAACCGGGCTTTGGTCCTGATACTCCGGTTGCCACCAGAAGCGGTATCGATGGACTTAGGTTTTTCCAAAGTGTGATTGGTCAGGTGGTTGGCTAATGTTCAAAAAGAAAACCCCATCAGGCGTTGACACAACCGCAGCAGCAAAATCAAGCGAAAAAGAGCAGCCCTGGGCGGAGCTCGGGCTCAAAGAAGACGAGTATCAGTCAATTAGAGAAATACTCAGTCGTCGCCCAACCAGCAGTGAGCTGGCGATGTATTCGGTTATGTGGAGTGAGCACTGCAGCTACAAATCATCAAAGATCTACCTTCGTCAATTCGGTCAAAAAGTAACCGAGGAAATGAAGAAGCACCTAATGGTTGGTATGGGTGAAAATGCAGGTGTTGTCGATGTTGGCGAGGGAATGGCGGTCACTTTCAAAGTTGAAAGCCATAACCACCCAAGCTATATCGAACCCTTCCAAGGAGCAGCCACCGGTGTTGGTGGCATTGTTCGTGACATTCTGTCCATGGGGGCAAGACCTGTTGCGGTTATGGACCAATTGAGATTCGGCGCTCCAGAACACCCCGATACCGCTCGTGTTGTTCACGGAGTGGTTGATGGAATCAGCAATTACGGAAACAGCCTAGGTCTTCCAAACATCGGTGGCGAGACAGTCTTTGATGCCAGATACCAGGGCAATCCCCTGGTGAACGCGCTGGCTGTAGGAGTTCTAAAACACGATGATCTGAAACTAGCCAAAGCCACCAACCCGGGAGATCTAGTAATTCTCTTTGGCGCAAGAACCGGTGCCGATGGAATCGGCGGAGTAAGTGTTCTAGCCAGTGAAACATTTGACGATGATGGTCCATCAAGGCGTCCTGCAGTTCAAGTTGGAGACCCATTTGCTGAAAAGGTTTTGATTGAAGCCTGCATGGAGCTTTATGAAAACGATGTAATCGCAGGCATTCAAGACCTTGGAGGTGCAGGCATCTCCTGCGCAACCAGTGAGTTGGCTGCCAACGGAAGTCGCGGCATGGAGATTCAACTAAGAAATGTATTGCTCCGCGATGAGTCCCTAACCCCTGAAGAGATTCTCATGAGTGAATCTCAGGAGCGGATGATGGCGATTGTCAACAAAAAGAACCTAAAGCGCTTTGAAGAGATCATGCAGAAGTGGGAAGTTGAATACTCAATCCTTGGCAAGGTGACCGCCGATGAGCGACTGGTAATCAAATGGGACAACGAAGAAATCGTAAACGTTCCACCTAAAACAGTCGCCATCGACAGCCCGGTTTATGAACGCCCAGTTGAATACCCAACTTGGATTGACAAGCTGAATGCTGATAGCACCAAAGACCTAGCCCGGGCAGAAGACCCTAGTGAAATTGCAGCGCAGATTGTTCAAATTGCATCAAGTGCCAACCAGGCAGACAAGTCTTGGATCACATCCCAGTATGACCGCTACGTGCTTGGAAACACCGCATTGTCGATGCCCGATGACGGTGGAATGATCAGAATCAATGAGGAATCGGGTCTTGGCGTGACGTTGGCTACTGATGCCAATGGCAAATACTGCCAGCTTGATCCATACAACGGCGCAAAGTTAGCGCTCGCCGAGGCATACAGAAATGTCGCAATGACCGGGGCTGTGCCAAGAGCTGTCACCAACTGCCTAAACTTTGGCTCTCCTGAAAACCCTGAGGTTATGTGGCAATTCAAACGAGCCACCGAAGGTTTGGCCGACGCCTGCATGGAAGCAGGAATACCAGTCACCGGTGGAAACGTAAGTTTCTATAACCAAACAGGAGACATCGCCATTTATCCAACACCTGTTGTTGGGGTCATGGGAGTAATCGATGACGTTGCCAGAAGGATTCCCTCCGGATGGCAGGACACCGGTCACAACATCTATCTGCTTGGAGTCACCAAAGATGAATTGGATGGCTCAGCCTGGGCAGAAGTAATCCACGATCACCTTGGCGGCAAACCACCGCAGGTGGACATTGCGAAAGAAATGGAACTTGCGGATTTGATCCACGGGGCGAACATCCAGGGAATGATTGCGAGTGCGCATGATATTTCTGAAGGTGGCCTAGCCCAAGCTCTGGTGGAAAGCTCACTGAGGTTTGGCAACGGTGCAAGAATCTGGCTTGGAGAACTAATGGAGCGGGATGGAATTGATCTGACCGCGGCTCTATTCAGCGAATCTCAGGCAAGGGCGATTGTCAGCGTTGGCCGCGAGGATGATGTGAAGTTTGTAAGCCTGTGTGAGGCAAGAGGAGTGCCGGTTGTGAGAATCGGTGTTACAGATTTAGAAAGCTCCAGCTTGGAGATCCAAGATGTTGCCGACATCGACCTGTTGGATTTGAAATCAGCTCACGTAAAGACTTTGCCAGAGCTATTCAGCTAGTTCCTGAGCGGCCAAATGAATATTGGCAGAAATATCGCTTGCGCCAATACCTGTTCGCTTGGAAGAAATATCTGCTGCAGTAGATAAAACCCTGAGGCCAAGAGCTGCAAT
>CAJXTQ010000096.1 GCA_913060985.1 uncultured Micrococcales bacterium
TCTCTTCTGCTGCTGTATTCCATCTAACTCCCGTAGAGATGATGCTTGCTAATGTACTGAACAACCCCGTCTGGTACCAAATACCAAATCGGCTTACCCTCGCCCACTCGCTTTCGAACATCGGTGGAACTAATAGACAGAGCTGGCACTTCTAATTCGCTAATCGCGCCGTTTGGAGCTTTTGGAAGCTTCAACTTGTGACCCGGCCGACTCACGGCGACGAAATGAGCCAAATCCCAAACAGCGTCCACATCTTTCCAGGCAATAATCTGGGCAATTGCATCAGCACCCGAGATAAAGAAAAGGTCAGCGTCTGGAAATTGCTCTTTCAATTCGGTGAGAGTGTCAACAGTGTAGGTAATTCCAGGCCTATCGATATCAACACGGCTGACTTTAAACTGTGGATTAGATGCAGTTGCAACGACGGTCATCAGATAACGGTCTTCAGCTGAAGAGACCTCTTGCTTTTGCCACGGTTTCCCTGTTGGGACAAAGAGGACTTCTTCTAAGGACAGAGCGCTTGCGACCTCACTTGCCGCAACCAAGTGTCCGTTATGAATAGGGTCAAAGGTTCCACCCATGACCCCAATTCTTCGTTTTTCAGGCATTAGCCCCTAGTGACCGGCCTCTGAGGAATCAACGTGCGAATGCTTATTTGAAACATTCATAAAACTTAGCGTGACAATTCCCATTGCAATAAAGATTCCCAGGGTGATGATTCCATAGGCAATTGTTGGGATCGGCAACTCTCGGTATTCTACGTAGGCACCTTCGGCAAGCAGTTCAAGCATTCATATCCTCCTGGCTTTGGTTCAATTCTAGCTTCGAATTTGTCCATCTCCGCGAATCAGCCACTTAGAGCTTGTTAGCTCGTTGAGACCCATCGGCCCACGCGCGTGCAATTTTTGGGTGGAGATTCCAACCTCAGCACCCATGCCAAACTGGCCTCCGTCTGTAAAACGGGTGGATGCATTGACCATAACCGCAGCACTGTCAACCTCTGCTAGGAACCTCTCGGCAGTGGTGTAATCCTCGGTGACAATACTTTCTGTGTGGTGGGTTGAATATTTTGAGATGTGCTCAAGCGCCTCATCCAAGCTATCCACGGTCTTCACGGAAATCTCCATTGCCAAATACTCTGTCGACCAATCCTGTTCGGTTGCCAGGTTTGCAGGAGGATAGGCCTTGAGCGTGCGCTCGCAGGCGTTAATCTTCACTCCGCTCTGATCTAGGTCCTTCAAAATTTCAACCCCAATTGACTCTAAGACAGCCGAGTGGATCAGGAGCGTTTCAAGTGAGTTGCAGACACTCACGCGGTGGGTTTTTGAATTATTGGCAATCTTTATTGCCTTTTCCCTATCCGCATCTTTATCGATGAAGAGATGGACTATTCCATCTCCGGTTTCAATAACTGGAACCTTTGACTCATTCACGACGGTCTGAATAAGGTTTGCGCTTCCTCTTGGGATAAGAACGTCTACAAGGCCCCTTGCCTGCATCATTTCGGTGCCACCATCACGACCATAATCATCAACTGTTTGAACTAAGCCTTTGGAAAGCCCTGCGCTCTCAAGAGCCTGCTGGATTAGCCCAACAAGCACTCGATTTGTCTCTACAGCCGCGCTTCCGCCTCTCAAAACCGCAGCGTTTCCGCTTTTTATGGCCAAGGCGGCGATATCAATGGTTACGTTTGGTCTTGCCTCATAAATCACTCCGATAACACCGAAAGGAACACGAACCTGTTCAATCCGCAAACCATTTTCCAGTTTGCTTCCCCTTAGGACATCACCAATTGGGTCCTTGAAGGCGATTATTTCCTGAATCGATTGCTGCAGCCCTGAGATTCGTTCAGGAGCGAGTCTCAACCTGTCAAAAAGAGATTTCGCCAAACCCTCTTTTTCCCCTCGGTCAAGATCTAGTTGGTTGGCATCCAAAATGCTTTGCTGATTATCACCGAGTAGTTGACTCAATTTGGATAAGGCTTCATGCTTTGTGCCTGTGCTTGCTTGCGCAAGCTGAGGTGAAGCAGCCTTTGCCGAACTTAAGATTTTCTGGACGCTCATGACTACAGCTTATTCTTTGCCTCAAACCAGGTGTGGGTGAAATCTCCAGAGAGAACCCTGTTTGCATTTGTAACCGCTGTGAGCATTACCGGTATACCGCTCTCAGAAACTCTCAATGCTGCACTCACCTTAGTTGTCGCACCCCCTGTGCCAAATCCAGTACTGGTCCCCGAGATTCTTACGCCAAGCAAGTCTTGCTCAGAAGAAATTCGAGAGATTGGCACAGAGCCTGGCTCGTCTGGTAGTCCGGTATAAATCGCATCAACATCACTCAAAAGGATCAGCAGATCGGAATCCAGCAGTGTCGCCACGCTGGCGGCGAGCCCGTCATTATCTCCGAAGCGAATTTCTTGGGTGGCAACAGTGTCGTTTTCATTAACGATTGGCACTACCCCCATCTCAATTAATCTTGAAAAAGCTTGAAGAGCATTTGAGCGAGATTGAGAGTTCTCCAGGTTTTCCGGCGTAAGTAGAACCTGACCTGCGACCAAACC
>CAJXTQ010000097.1 GCA_913060985.1 uncultured Micrococcales bacterium
TCATATTTTTCAAACGGGTATGGGTAGTCAAATAACTTCTCGTAAAACTCAAAGCCCTGCTTGGTTTTTTCAAAGATGTAATCAGCGTCCATGTAGTCCTCTAGTGATTTTCTACAAAAGACACCGAGAGGAATCTCTCTGCCGTCACTGCTTTTCAAGCTGTCAGACCATGAAACATAAGGCCCGGCGATAATTGCGGTTATATAGCTTGAAATCTTCGGAGTCGGGGCAAAGTCCCATTTGGCAAAGTTGTAACCCAGGTCAACTGGTTCAGGTGTGGGTGAGTTGGATGTAATGCTCCAGTGATCAGGGGCTTCGATTGAAAACTGAAAAGTGGCTTTTAGATCGGGCTGCTCAAAAACGGCAAAGACTCGTCTGGAGTCTGGTACCTCAAATTGACTGTAAAGGTAGGTTTCCCCATCAACCGGGTCTACAAACTTATGCAGTCCCTCACCTGAGTTTGTGTAGGCAAAGCTACCCTCAATAATCAGAACGTTTTGCTGCTTGAGGTTTGGAAGAGCAATCCGATGGTCGGAAAAATTGCTGGTTGGGAGTAATTGCCCATTGAGTTCAATTAGGTGAATTTCCTCAGCGGAGGCATCAATGAAGCTCTCCGCACCGTCAACTGCATCGAATGAGACCTTTGTTTTACTGAAGAAAGAATCTGAGTCAGCGGTTAGCTTGAGCTCTATTTCATAGCTATTAACATCTATTGTTTCTGCTCTTTTGGAAGCTTCTTCTCTGGTGAGATTCTGTCCTGGCACTTTTTTCCTTCCAGTCACCATCAGCCTAATTATCTGAAAGCGGGGTATCCAAAGTTTCGCTACTGGGATAATGGCTAAATACCGTTTGAGGGTAAGGATTACCCGTTTCGGGCAGATGGGAACGAAAAGAGAAAACTATGAAATCCGGCTCAATTATTTTATTCCCTCTACTAGCCTCTGTGATCTTTATCTTGCTTGCCTTGGCCATCCGAGACCGGCTGCCAGATCCGCTAGCAATCCATTTTGGAATTAGTGGTCAAGCAGATGGCTATTTGAGTTTTTGGCCGTCTGTGATCACAAACGCTGCATTGATTGCCACACCTGCTTTTGTCGGACTTTTCCTTGCAAGCACGGGTTACCCGAAAAGACTGAGGGGGATTTTCTTCTGGCTCCCGATGTCTTTGACCGGGTTATTTTTCGCAATCAGCAGCTATTTGTTGCTGATTCAGATTGACCTGGAATCTGCAGAAGTGGCGAAGATCGATGCGAATTTTTTCTTGCTGATTTTCTTGCCTGTGTTTTTCTTGATACTGCTTCTTTTTAGATTGCCAGTGATAGCTGTGGACGACTCTTACCTGAATATAAAATCCCTAGGAATCTCAATGGTAAAGATTTCATTAGCTCAGATCGCCTCCGTGTCCATTACGAATGTTCGAGCAAGAGACTTTGGTGGTTGGGGCCTTCGGGTGAATCTTCTGGGTGAAATTGCCTTCTTGCCCTCTTCGGGTGCCGCAATTGCAATAGAAAAACGCAGCGGTGAGAGGATATTGATAAGAACAAACAGTCCTGAGCAAATGAAAACCATGATTGAGGGGAAACTTTCTTGAAACTTCACATAGCAACCGACCACGCCGGCATGGAACTAAGTCAATTTCTAATCTCCGAGTTGAGAAACCTTGGTCATGAAGTTATCGATCACGGCCCCAGCGATTACGATCCGCTGGATGACTACCCGGGGTTTTGCATTGCAGCTGCGTTAGCGGTCAGTGAGGACTGGCAGAACGGAGAGGAATCTCTTGGCATTGTTTTGGGCGGGAGCGGCAATGGCGAGCAGATGGCCGCTAACAAAGTCTCTGGTATTCGAGCTGCCCTTATTTGGAATGAAGCAACAGCAAAGCTGGCTCGAGAGCATAACGATGCGAATGTTTGCGCTCTGGGAGCCCGCCAGCACACTCAAGAAGAGGTGCTGGAACTGATCAAGATTTTCATTGCCGAGCCATTCAGTGGCGATGAGCGGCACGTCAGAAGAATAGGCAAAATTGCAATCTATGAGAACACCGGTGAGGTGCTCTACTAAGTGCCCGAGGGTCATTCAGTTCATCGCCACGCCAAAAAACTCAATGAGTTATTTTCTGGTCAAGAACTCAAAGTAACCTCCCCACAGGGCAGATTTGCCGAGGGGGCAAAGCTAATTGATGGTCACCAGTTGGTAAAAGCCAAGGCCCATGGAAAGCAGCTTTTTGCCAAGTTTGACAACAATCTCCAACTTCGGGTCCACCTTGGAATCTACGGGAAATGGGGCTTTCGGGATTTTGAACAAAACCCGCCAGAGCCGGTTGGTCAAGTGAGACTGAGGCTATTGAGTGGAAAAAGCCTGGCAGACTTGCGCGGACCAACAGCCTGTGAGGTCCTAACACCCAGCGAGGTGAGAGCAATAGAGAGAAAACTGGGACCGGACCCTTTGCAGTCAGACCCCAAGAAGCTCAAGAAAGATGAATTTATCCGAAGGGTAAAAAAATCCCAGGTCAGCATTGGTCAGCTTCT
>CAJXTQ010000098.1 GCA_913060985.1 uncultured Micrococcales bacterium
TTCTGGATGAACTTTCGGAATCAGCCGCCGGCCAGACCGACCCAATCATCCAAGCCCTGGAAAGCCTTGTTGAGGAGAATCGCCAAGAGCGAGTTGCAGTTAGCGGAGCTGCCAATTTGGTCCGAACCGAGAAGGATTTTGATGGTTTTGCGCCCTTGCTTGAGATGATGGAGGAGCAGGTTGCGTTAATGAAATTGCTTCGAGAAACCGAATTGGATAGCGACGGACTGGGCATTTCAATTGGGACCGAGAACCAGCAGCAAGAACTGAGCTCGGCAAGTGTTTTGGTCGGTGAATATGGAGACCAAAGTAACTCGGCCAGGGTTGGTATCCTTGGTCCAACCCGGATGAATTATCGAGGGAACATTGCCTCGCTGAGGACTGTTGCAAGGTATTTGAGCAAATCAATGAATGGGAACTAACTAATTGAGCGATTACTACGAGGTTTTGGGCGTAAGTCAAAATGCCACCACGGAGGAAATCAAAAAGGCCTATCGAAAGCTGGCCCGTGAGCTACACCCAGATATCAATCCCGATCCACAAGCGCAGGAGAAGTTCAAGGCGGTAACCCACGCCTACGATGTCTTGAGCGATCCACAGGAACGTGAGAAGTATGACCGTGGCGGCGATCAGGGTTTTGGTCTCGGAGACATATTCGACACCTTTTTCGGCGGTGGCCCCAGGGGTCCAAAATCGCGAGCACAGAGAGGGCAGGATGCCCTTCTCAGAGTTGATTTGGACCTAAAGGAAGCCATTTTCGGGGCAAGTAAGACAATGACAATCACCACCGCTGTTTTGTGTCCAACTTGTGAGGGGAGCTGCGCTCAACCCGGCACCAAGGTAGAGGTTTGCGATATTTGCAAGGGCAGCGGAAGCATCTCCAGACAGGTTCAGTCATTCATGGGCACCATGGTTACATCGCAACCCTGCGGGTCATGCAGGGGGACCGGGGAGGTAATTCCGCACCCATGTCAGAAGTGCAGGGCGCAGGGTCGAATCAGAGAGAACAGAGAATTGAACCTGGATATCCCCGCGGGAGTTCAGGATGGAATGCGACTGCACCTTCCGGGAGAGGGAGAGGTCGGATTCGCAGGCGGTCCCGCCGGGGATCTCTATTTGGAAGTTAGCGTTAACCCAGATCCGGTTTTTGCCAGGGATGGCGACGATTTGGTTGCAAGGCTGGAAGTTCCATATCTGGATGCGATTTTGGGGGCGGATGTGGAAGTTGAAAGTTTTGATGGGCTTGAGACCGTCTCTGTTCGACCAGGAACCCAAACCGGTGAGAAAATCACCCTAAAGGGAAAGGGTGCCAACAAACTTCGAGGCTCAGGGCGTGGAAACTTGGTTTTGGAGATCTATGTCTCAGTTCCGGAGAAATTAGACAAAAAGCAAAAGAAGCTTTTCCAGGAGTTGAAATCTCTGAGCAAAGAAAAATCGGCGCTCAGGCAGAGACGTGGCGGTTTTGGTTTCGGTAAAAAATGATGCATCAATTTCTGGTTGATTCATTGCAGGGGGAACATCCCGCGATGGATGAAAAAGAAATCCTTCATGCTAAAAACTCGTTAAGAATTCGTCCTGGTGAGCAAATTCGAATCACTGACGGTGAAGGTCGACTTGCAATAGCAGAGTTTGGCGATGAACTTAAGGTCATAAAGTCCTGGCAAGTTGACAGGGTGAAGCCATTTATTCACGTAGTTCAAGCTCTTGCAAAGGGAGACCGCGATGAATTAGCTGTGCAGACAGCAACAGAGCTTGGGGCCACTCGCTTTACACCCTGGCAGGCCGAGAGGTCAATTGTCAGGTGGAATGCACAAAAGGCGACCAAGGGGGTTGCCCGTTGGAAATCTATTGCTACAGAGGCAACTAAGCAATCTCATCAAGCTTGGTTGCCCGAGGTTACAGATTTGGCGGTTGACACAGACTTTCCCTTTACCGGACAGCTAATTGTTTTGGACCCTGATGCCCAGGCACCCCTAACAGAGTTAAGTTTCGAACAGCAGCTGACATTGGTCGTTGGACCAGAGGGTGGGATTTCTGAATCAGAGTTAGAAAAACTTAAATCAAGGGGTGCGCTGATTGCATCTCTGGGCAACAGTGTGTTCAGAACCTCAACCGCTGCTCCAGCGGCAATAGCTACTATCCGCACCTTGGTTGGCTGGGATTAGTATTGGATTAGGAGGAAATTTGAGCGATTGTATTTTTTGCAAGATTGTTGCAGGTGAAATACCTAGCGATAGGGTCGGCGAAAATGAGGGAGCCATTGCGTTTCGGGATATAAACCCGGAAGCTCCAGTTCACATACTCGTTGTTCCTAAGCTTCACTCAAAAAACATCATTGAACTCTCTCAAAACGAAGAATCGATGTCCAAAGTTATGGAGCTTATGCGCGAAGTCACCCAACGTGAGACGAATGGACATTTCAAGTTTTTATTCAACACCGGCGAGGAGGCTGGTCAAACCGTATTCCACTCGCATGGTCACATTCTCAGTCAGGGAGCTAGTTGAGCGAAGTAGTTTTTGAGACT
>CAJXTQ010000099.1 GCA_913060985.1 uncultured Micrococcales bacterium
GAAGACAGGGTAATGCCAAGAAGAAATGTGTACTCCCCGAAAACTGGCTTGACAGCAGAAAGCTCAGCGAGGCGCACAGCCGAGAGCTTTTGGAGGCAGAGCTTTCAGTCTCAGGAGGTTAGTAGTTGACCAAGGCGGTATACCCAGATTATGTGACTGAAAGATTTGTACCTCAGCCTGCTTCGCGCTCCAATAGGTCTGAGTTCGCCCGAGATCGAGCCAGGATTCTGCACAGTTCAGCTTTGAGAAGACTAAGTGCCAAAACTCAAGTTCTTTCGCCAGAAAGTGGTGATTTTGCCAGAACCCGTCTAACCCACTCGCTGGAGGTTGCTCAGGTTGGTCGGGAACTGGCTGTAATGCTTGGGCTTGATGCTGACTTAGTGGACATGGCTTGCCTTGCACATGACCTAGGTCACCCTCCGTTTGGCCACAACGGAGAATTCGCCCTAAATGAGTGGGCTAAAGATATTGGCGGATTCGAAGGAAATGCGCAAACCTTCAGGCTCGTGACCCGTTTGGAGCAAAAAGTAATCGTTGATGGGGTTTCCAGGGGGCTGAACCTGACCAGAGCCTCCCTGGATGCTTTGAGTAAATATCCTTGGCGACGCAGTGAGGCCGAGGAGTTCATCAAGGGTGGAAATAAATTTGGGGTTTACGAGGACGACCTAGCGTTATTCAACTGGGCCAGGGAGCAGGCACCAAGAGGTGAGAAAGTCATTGAGGCCGAGGTAATGGATTTCAGCGACGATGTCGCTTACAGCGTTCACGATTTCGAGGATGCAGTAGTAGAGGGATTCATAGACGTTGAAGAGATTAATGGCGATGAGGCCATAGACAGACTTATCACAGGCGTTGTCGACTGGGCCGATTCTGCGATGGAGCGAAATCGAGTTCATGAAGCATTCGAGCGCATCCGTGCCAATAGCTTTTGGATTGAAAGCTTCGACGGCAGCAGGGAAACGCGGGCCCAGCTAAAAAATCTGACCAGCGATTTAATTGGAAGCTTTGTAACGAGGGTCTTTGACTCTAACCAGCATCTGGCTCATGAAGAGGATCGCTATAAAAAGAATCTTTTGGTGCCGAATGAGGTCAGGGAAGAAATAGCAGTCCTCAAGGGTTTGGTAGCCACATTTCTGATGACCACGGATTCGAGAAAAGGCTACTATCAGGCTCAGAGGGATTTGTTGGTGGAGCTTGCAGAAGTCATTTTTAGAAGTGGTAAAGGACTTGACCCGGTAACCAGATACTATTTCGAGACTGCAAACAATGCGGATGAGAGAAAACGATCGGTGGTGGACGCTGTTGCAAATCTCACTGATGCCCACGCACACCAATTACATAAAGAATTGGTTCGATCAGGAGATTGACGAATGAGCGGCAAGATTAGGCAATCCGACATTGAAAACCTGAAGGCTCAGGCGAACATCGCGGATGTGATCAGTGATTATGTTTCTCTAAAGCCTGCAAGCGTCGGTTCGCTAAAGGGTTTATGTCCATTTCACGATGAGAAGACCCCTTCATTCAATGTCAGAAACGGACAAGGCTTCTATCACTGTTTTGGATGCGGTGCAGGAGGCGATGTCTATAAGTTCCTGCAAGAAATAGAGTCACTGTCGTTTTCGGAGGCTGTTGAGAGGGTGGCTTCCAAGTTCGGCTACACCCTTCATTACGACGACATCGACACCGGTGAGGTTCAAGCAAGATCGCGAACTTTCGAAGCCAACCAATTGGCTGCATCCTTTTTTCTTGAGAAGCTCTCCTCAGCTGAGGCAAAAATGGCCAGAGAAACCTTGATATCGAGGGGTTTCGATGCTGATTCAATGAAGCATTTTGGTGTCGGGTATGCGCCCAAGGGCTGGTCCAATCTGACCGATTTTCTCAAGACTAAGGGCTTTACAGAGGAAGAGCTTGTGGTTGCAGGGCTTGCCTCAAAGGGAGAAAAAGGAATTTATGATCGGTTTCGAGGGAGACTGATTTGGCCAATTCGTGATGCAAATAATCAGGTGCTTGGTTTCGGGGCAAGGCATCTTTACGAGGATGACCAGGGGCCAAAATATCTCAATACCTCGGAGACACCGGTCTATCACAAATCAAGGGTTCTCTACGGTTTGGATTTGGCCAAGAAGTCAATTGCCAAGAAGAGGCAGGTTGTAGTTGTCGAAGGCTATACGGATGTCATGGCATGTCATCTTGCGGGTATTGACACCGCAGTAGCAACATGCGGAACAGCATTCGGGGAAGAGCACATAAAGGTTTTGAATCGTCTTTTGATAGGAGCAGCAGAATCACCTGCGGAAGTAATTTTCACCTTTGACCCTGATGCAGCTGGTACTAAAGCGGCTTTGAAAGTGTATGGGGACAGCCAGAAATTTAATGCCCTGACTTATGTTGCCACCGGTCCAGAAGGTCTTGACCCCTCAGATTTGCGACAACAGCGGGGTGATGAGGCAGTTGTTGAGATGCTTCAGAGAAAGA
>CAJXTQ010000100.1 GCA_913060985.1 uncultured Micrococcales bacterium
GAATTATCCACAACCGCAAAATCCCACTAGACTAAATCACTGCGCGGAAGTGGTGAAATTGGTATACACGCTAGATTTAGGTTCTAGTGCCGCGAGGCGTGAGGGTTCAAGTCCCTCCTTCCGCACTCTACTGAGCTAGCTCAGGCGCAATCTCTGTTCCCAATAATTCGATTGATTTCATAACCGCCATGTGGTCAAGGTTCCCCAGATCCATTTGCAGGATGTATCGAGAAAGCCCTAAACCATCTCTTAGCTCCAGCAACCTGTCCCTTACTTCGGAAACCGACCCAACTAGGAATGCTCCGGGGTGGTTCACCTGCATTTGATAGCTACTGGGATTGGGTGGAGCAAATCCGCGCTCGGCTGCTATTTGAGACATCGTTTGCTGCCAGTATGGATAGAAAAGCTCCTTTGTAGCCTTAGCGTCCTCTCCGACTAGACCAAATCCTGCAATGCCAACTTTTAGGCTCTCGGCATCATGTCCCGAATTAGCCGCTGTCTCTCGGTAGAGATCTACAAGTGGTTTGAACTGCATCGGGAAACCGCCGATGATTGCGTAAATCGCGTTTTTACCAAGCCTTCCAGCCCTCGCCGATGATGCAGGTGTTCCGCCGGTGCCAATCCAGATGGGAATCTCTTGCTCGCCATATGGTCTCGGCCAAATGCCTGCGTTATCTAATTCTTTTCTAAATTTGCCCCTCCAGCTGATTGGGTTTTCTTTGTTCAGGCGAAGTAGCAGATCGAGCTTCTCTTCAAAAAGCTCCTCATACTCCCCCAAGTTGTCTCCGAAGAGTGGATAGGACTCAATGAAGCTTCCTCGGCCAACGGTGATCTCAGCTCTTCCAAGCGAAATCAAGCTCAACTCCGCAAACTGCTGAAACACTCTTACTGGGTCCTCAGTGCTCAAAACCGTTACAGCCGAACCAATCTTGATGTTTTTGGTGATTGCGGCAGCGGCGCCAAGGATTACCGACGGCGAACTGATCGGGAAATCAGGTCTGTGATGCTCGCCAACTCCAAAAAATCCTAAGCCAACCTCGTCGGCAAGCTTCACCCGCTCCAGAAGGTTCTGAACGCTTCTTTCTGGCGGATACATCTTGCCAGTTTCAGGGTTTACGCTGTTATCTCCGAAGGTGTAGACACCGAGTTCCATCAGTCTCCAAACTATTTCAACGATTTCTGCAACAAGACTGTGCCCAACCATCTTCCGAACTTGAACCCAACTTTGCCGAGGTGGCCCTGCTGTTCGAATCCAAGTTTTTTATGAAGAGCGATTGACGCATCTGCCCCAGAGTCGCTGATTACGGCAATGATTTCCTTTATTCCAGCGTCAGTGGAAAGTCGAATGAGTTCTTGCAGTAAGGCTTTCCCATAACCTTTGCCAATTGCCCCTGGGCGAAGATAGACACTATTCTCAACTGTTTTTTTGAAGGCAGATTTCTCTCTCCATGGAGCCACGTAGGCGAATCCAATCACCTCGCCAGAGGAAGTTGTCAAAACTAGAAAAGGCATTTCCAGTTTTTCTAGGTGTTCAAACTTAGAAATCCATTTGGGGACATCCCAGGGTTGCTCATCGAAGGTGATTACTGTGTTCCGGACATAAAAGTTGTAGATGTCACTGACCAATCCCATATCTTCAACCCGCGCCCTGCGGATTGTTGCTGGGCCCTCTTCTGGTTTTGGGTTCCTGCGCAGCTTTCTAACCATCCGCCAGCGGGATGCGCTATCAATCATCAACAGGTCCAATCAATGGGAGTTTGTCCAAGCCTAATCAATTCATTATTTACCTTGCTAAACGGCTTCGAACCAAAAAAGCCTCGGTAACTGCTCAATGGTGATGGATGCGCTGAACTTATAACCGAGGCGCCAGCCAGGGTGGGGGCCAGCTGTTGTGCCTGCCTGCCCCATAAAACCGCAACCAGAGGTCCTGAATCAGCCAGAACCCGGACGACATCTTTTGTGAATGCTTGCCAGTAATCAAAATGTTGATTGCTTTGCCCGCTCAGGGTGGTAAGGGATCGGTTCAGAAGCATCACCCCTTGCTCTTGCCAGCTTGATATATCGCCGTTTCTAACTGCGCCCCGACCCAGGTCTGCTCGCAATTCGGTCAAAATGTTTCGAAGGCTTGCAGGGGTGGTCTCACTTTCAACCGCGAATGCCAGCCCGCACGCGTGCTCGGGATTGGGATAGGGATCTTGACCAAGAATTAGCACTCGGTAGTGTTCAAGCGGTTTTTCAAAGACTCTCATTACTTGAGCTCTTGCGGGAACTATTTCCATTCCCTCAAGCTCGTTTTCAATTCGATCAAGCTCTGGCCTCCAAGAGGATAAGTGCTGCTGCCAGGAGGGGTGAAGTTGGTCAAAAAACATCGATCTTCTCCTAGGCGAACATTTCTTCTGTTACGAAATATATCCTTGAGGTTTGCAAGTGGTGTTAATCAGTGCCT
>CAJXTQ010000101.1 GCA_913060985.1 uncultured Micrococcales bacterium
CTTTGCGGAATCTGCATAAGCTTTTTGTTCTTTGAATCAGCCTTTGGTTTTTGCGCAGGCTGCTGGCTACACATGCGCTTTGCAAAAACCCCACCAAGGCTGTGTAGTGGTGGAGTTTGTGAAGTTAAGCACTAAAGCGGAATATTTATTTACTCGCTAGACTTGTACCAAGTCGAGAAACACCTCCCTCGAACAACCGGGCAAACAGCCCCAAACTATTGACTGCACAAACAGTCCCCTTCAAAAAACACGGATTCTGAGAAAGTCACCCTTTCGAGGCAAGTGTTCTGTCACACTTAACACAAGGGGATTTATATGACAACCGAAATTGAAAACTGGGTTAGCGAGATCGCTAGCCTGACAAAACCAGACAATATCCGCTGGATTGATGGCTCTGAGCAGGATGAGCTCAATGCACTGCTTGTTGAGCGCGGAACATTCACTCCGCTCAATCCAGAGAAACGCCCAAACAGCTTCCTAGCTCGAACCAACCCAGCCGATGTGGCGCGTGTTGAGGAAAGAACTTTTATCTGCTCTGAGCGTGAGCAGGATGCGGGACCGACAAATAACTGGTTCGAGCCAAAGGCTATGCGCGAGAAACTGCAGGGACTGTTTGATGGCTCCATGCGTGGAAGAACAATGTATGTGATTCCTTTTTCAATGGGGCCAATTGGATCAGATCAGGCCCGCTACGGCATTGAGGTGACAGACAGTGCCTACGTTGTGAGCTCGATGATGATCATGACCCGCGTAAGCTCAAAAGTTTTAGACGAAATTGCTGCAGGAGCAGAGTGGGTGCCAGCTGTGCATTCGGTTGGAGCGCCGTTGGCCGAAGGTGAGCAGGATGTCGCTTGGCCATGCAACCCAGATGTACACGTAGTGCAGTTTCCAGAGACCAAGGAAATCTGGAGCTTTGGATCCGGTTATGGCGGAAATAGCCTTCTAGGAAAGAAAGCCATGAGCCTAAGAATTGGCTCGACAATGGCAAGAGACGAAGGTTGGCTTGCAGAGCACATGCTGCTTATTCGCATTACTAACCCCGAGGGCAAGCAGTTCAACGTGGCTGCCGCATTCCCCTCCGCTTGCGGAAAAACAAACCTTGCCATGCTGAAGCCATCACTCCCCGGCTACAAAGTCGAAACCATTGGTGATGACATCACCTGGATTGCAAAGAGTTCCAGCGGGAAGCTGAAGGCCATCAACCCCGAATACGGTTTGTTTGGTGTTGCTCCTGGAACGGGACCAGACACAAATCAGCACGCTCTGGATTCAATGAAAGAAAATGCCGTTTTCACAAACGTGGCACTTACCGATGACGGTGATGTTTGGTGGGAGGGGCTTAGTGAGCCACCTGCGCATCTAACCGACTGGAAGGGAAACGACTGGACCCCTGAAAGCGGAGAACTAGCAGCACACCCGAATTCAAGATTCTGTGTGCCAATGGAGCAGGCCCCAACCGTTGCCCCTGACTGGGACAGGGCTGAAGGCTTTGAGCTGGATGCAATCCTGTTTGGTGGAAGAAGGGCAACCAATGTTCCGCTGGTGACCGAGTCACGGGATTGGAACCATGGTGTTTTCATGGGTGCAACCATTGCCAGTGAGCAAACTGCTGCAGCAGAGGGTCCAGTTGGACAGTTGCGTCGCGATCCTTTTGCAATGCTTCCATTCTGTGGCTACAACATGGCCGACTACTGGAACCACTGGCTGAACATTGGCAACCAGGTTTCGAATCCTCCGAAGATTTTCCAGGTCAACTGGTTCCGCAAGGATGAAAACGGAAAGATTATGTGGCCAGGGTTTAGCGAGAACACCAGAGTTGTTGATTGGATCATCGGCAGGCTTGAAAACAAAAACAAGGGCCAGGCAACTCCAATTGGAAGAATTCCTGCCAATGGTGAGCTAAACATCGAAGGTCTCGGTCTGGATGATGAGACCATGCAGAAGATCATGGATGTGGATAGCGATTCTTGGATGGCAGAAACTGAGATGATCGAGGCGTTTTTCGACGGTTTCGGTCTTGCCCTGCCGCCAGAGATGACTAGGCAGTTGCACTGGCTGAGAAGCCAGCTGGAACTTCAGCGAGAAGCGGAATTAGTCAAAAGCTAAGACTTGACACTCAGGCGTAGACTTGAGCCATGGAATTTGTTGAAGTAAACATCCAAGGGATGACCTGTGGTCACTGCGAAAAAAGCGTGACCGAAGAACTATCAAAGTTAAACGGTGTGACCGAGGTGGTAGCCGACCACACAACCGGCAAAGCCGATGTCTCCATGACTGAGTTTGTGCCAGAGCTTGATATCCGCAACGCAGTCAGTGAAGCGGGTTACGAAGTTACATCCATTACGGTTCACTAATGGCCCAAGACCTCGAGCTAGACATTGAGGGAATGACCTGCAC
>CAJXTQ010000102.1 GCA_913060985.1 uncultured Micrococcales bacterium
AGTGCTTGGTAAACACAAGCTGAACATTTCCGAAACTACTACGAAATAGCCACATTCCTGGGATTTCAAGGGGGATAGTGTTTGTCCAGGTAAGGATATTGTTAATAAAGTGAACACTACGGAACAGATTGCGGTCGTTTTACTTGCGGCCTTTTTGGTGCTCGGCTTAGTTGCCGGTATCGCCGCGATTCGTCGTTCACAAATCAAGTCCACATCCGGTGTAAACGTCTTTGAAGAGGTTGCTGCTGAAATTGTTGACCGTATCGCAAACGCCGGAGTTGTGCTCAACGGAAGCAATCAGGTTTTGCGCTACTCACCCGGGGCGCAAGTCTTTGGACTGATCCAAAATCGTCATCTAATTCACTCTGCACTGGTGAACCTGGTTGACGAGGCTCGAGAAAAGCAAGATGTCATCGAGCGCGATGTTGAAATCGAATCTGGAGCAAGAAAGAACCAAATATGGCTTAGAGCCAGAGCCGCTCACTTTGGGCGGGATCTTGTAATTTTGCTGGTTGATGACAGGACTGAATCGAAGCGCCTGGAAGAGACCCGCAGAGACTTCGTTGCCAATGTCTCGCATGAGCTAAAAACACCGATAGGTGCGATCAGCCTTCTGGCCGAGGCCATCGAGGATTCAATTGACGATCCCGAAACCGCCAGGAAGTTTGCAAAGAACTTGTCAAAAGAATCTCATCGGTTATCAAACCTCGTTCAAGAGGTCATTCAGTTATCGAAGATGCAGTCAGGGCCGATTTTAGAAAACGCAATTGAGATGGATCTGCGACAGGTTGTCACTGATGCAGTGGAAAGAAACCAAACCCTTGCTGAACAACACGGGATCAAGGTGATGGCGGACACCAATGAAAGCGTTTATGTCAAGGGCGACTACGACATGCTCACAACAGCTCTTAGAAACTTGATTGAAAACGCGATTGTTTACTCAGAGCCAGGCTCTCAGGTTGGGGTTGGCATCAAGCGAGTCGGCAACACAGCCGAGATCAGTGTTGCTGATAGCGGCAGGGGAATATCCGAGGACGAGCAAGAGCGGATATTCGAAAGATTTTATCGAGTGGATCCATCTAGGTCTCGAGAGACCGGGGGCACCGGACTGGGATTGAGTATTGTCAAGCACGCAGCTCAAAACCACAACGGTGAGGTGAAGCTATTCAGCCGCTTGGGTGTTGGGTCGACTTTCACCCTGCGGATTCCAGCAATCGATAAACAGATCGGAGTGGACGCATGACCAAGATTCTGGTTGTGGAGGATGAGGCAAACCTTAGGGAGCCTTTGGTCTACCTTCTGCAAAAAGAGGGGTATGACGTTGTGGAGGCCGAGGATGGCAACACTGCGTTGACGGTTTTTGATGAGCACGGGGCAGACATGATTCTTTTGGATCTGATGCTTCCAGGCCTTAGCGGCAACGAGGTTTGCAGGGAAATTAGGAATTATTCAAATGTTCCGATCATCATGCTCACCGCCAAAGACACCGAGATTGACAAGGTGGTTGGATTAGAAATTGGGGCCGATGACTATGTCACCAAGCCCTATTCAACCCGAGAGCTACTTGCACGTATGAAGGCGGTTTTGCGACGGAAGGTGGGTCCCGAAGAGACTGCGGAGGGGATACTAAAAGCGGGCTCTGTGGAGATGGATGTTGAAAAACACATCGTTACCGTTCACGGTGAGAAAGTTCAAATGCCGCTGAAGGAATTTGAATTACTTGAACTGCTGATGGAAAACGTGAACCGAGTTTTGACCCGTGGGCAAATAATTGACCGAGTTTGGGGAAGTAACTACTACGGTGACACAAAAACTCTTGATGTCCACGTAAAAAGGATTCGCTCAAAGATTGAAGATGACCCCTCAAGGCCCAGGCACCTAATGACCGTCAGAGGTTTGGGCTATAAGTTCGAGGCTTAGCCTAGAAGATCTATCATCTCCTGGTATTCCTCCAAAGAGCCATCCATCACTGGAACCAGAAGCTCTCTCGGGGTTTGGTTTTCAACCTGAATGAATATCGGGTAGAGCTGACCGGCAATCACATCATCTGGAAGTGAAACTCGCTTCGGAGCGAAGCCGTTGTAACCCAGGTCGGTTTTGCCACCGGCTGGAACCTCAACAGCTGTATCGCTTCGGTTGTCACCGCTAATAATCTGCACGGTTACGTCTAGGTCCTCATCTCCACTGTTTACAAAGCTTCCAATCAGGGCGGCTTCCGTCTCCAAATCCAAAAGCATCATGTTGCGTGCCTTTAGCTGATCGATATCGGTTTGGAAACCATCGGATGGGGCGTATGGATCCAATGACCTGACCGGTTGCATGAATTGGCATCCGGTGGTGATTGTTACAACTAGTGTCGAGACGGCAAGGGCAGACAGAACTCGGCGCAAAATAT
>CAJXTQ010000103.1 GCA_913060985.1 uncultured Micrococcales bacterium
CGGCGGCTCGGCGCTGAGCACGGTTCAGGTTAGGCTGCGCCGTTGGCTGCCTACGAGGCCCCGGTTGGCTTTCCTGGACCTGGTCGCCTTTCTGGACTTTGACTCCACCGCCCTCAGTTGGTGCACTGAGGGTCAATTCGCCCTGCTTTGGCGCGTCAAGCTCGGGGGCCTTTTTCAGCTCAACTTTGAACATTGAGGAAACAGTGTCTTCGCGAATTCCGGACATCATGTCAACAAACATGGCGTGGCCTTCGCGTTGGTACTCGACGAGCGGGTCCCGCTGGGCCATTGAGCGAAGACCTATGCCTTCTTTCAGATAGTCCATCTCATATAGGTGGTCTCTCCATCGCCTGTCCAGAACACTGAGGATTACCCTTCGCTCCAAATCGCGCATGATTTCCGAGCCCAACTCGTCCTCTCTGCGCTGATAGGCGAGTTTGGCATCGCTAAGAATTTCCTCTAGAAGCCATTCCCTAGTGACTTTTGTTCTTGATCCAGCCTCGGCCATGACTTCTTCAATCTCAAGCCCAATTGGATATACCTTTCGAAGCTCCTCCCAGAGCTCCTCCAACTCCCAGTCAGCATTACCGGCAGGTATTTTCTCCTCAACAATTAGCTTCAGTGAACTCTCAAGGAATTCCAGAATGGTCCCTTGAACGTCATCTCCTTCAAGAATGCGCTTGCGGTCTGCATAGATGGCAAGCCTCTGGTTGTTCATGACATCGTCATATTTCAAGATGTTCTTTCGAATCTCAGCATTCCGACCTTCAACCTGTGACTGAGCAGACGCAATCGCCCTGGAGACAACCCCGGACTCAATTGCCTGGTCATCTGGAATGCCTCCTCGATTCATGATTGAAGCGGCCGCCCCAGAGTTGAAAAGACGCATCAAGTCATCGGTTAGGGAAAGATAGAAGCGAGACTCTCCAGGGTCACCCTGACGGCCCGAACGACCTCGGAGCTGATTGTCTATCCTTCTAGATTCATGCCTCTCAGTTCCCAAAACATAGAGGCCGCCAACTTCCCTTACCTTGTCCCCTTCGCTGGTGACCTGCTCAGTAACTCTCTGGAAAATAGCATCCCACTCAGCTTCATAGCGTTCCGGGTCCTCATTGGGATCGAGTCCCTTGGCTTTGGCCTCGGCAACAGCCAAGAATTCTGCGTTTCCACCGAGCATGATGTCAGTTCCGCGACCGGCCATATTGGTAGCAACTGTTACCGCACCCAGCCTTCCTGCCTGGGCGACGATTTGTGCCTCAGAGGCATTGTTCTTAGCATTCAAAACCTCGTGTCGAATACCCTGCTTGGAGAGGAGGGACGAAAGGTATTCGCTTTTTTCAACACTGGTAGTACCAACCAGAACTGGTTGCCCAGTTTTGTTTCGGTCGACAATGTCGTCGACCACCATCTGAAACTTGATCTCCTCGTTTTTATAGATCAAATCGGATTTATCTTGCCTAATCATTGGCTTATTGGTTGGAATTGGGACCACTCCCAGACCATAGGTAGACATAAACTCTGCTGCCTCGGTCTCCGCGGTTCCAGTCATTCCAGCCAGCTTGTCATAAAGCCTGAAGTAGTTCTGAAGGGTGATTGAGGCTAGCGTCTGGTTTTCGGCCTTGATGGGCACGCCTTCCTTCGCCTCAATAGCCTGGTGCATACCCTCGTTGTATCGTCGGCCGGGCAGAATGCGGCCCGTGTGCTCATCAACAATCTGCACCTCATCGTTGACCACAACGTAATCCTTGTCTTTTTTGAACAGAACCTGAGCCTTAATGGCGTTATTCAAAAAAGAAATAAGAGGTGTGTTTTGAGCCTCATAGAGGTTGTCAATCCCAAGGTAGTCCTCAACCTTTTCAATTCCAGGCTCCAATACGCCCACGGTTCTCTTTTTCTCATCAACTTCAAAGTCTTCATCAACAGTCATTTGCTGAACGAGTTTTGAAAAAACTCCGAACCACCTGTTCGCATCCCCCTGGGCTGGACCAGAAATAATCAGAGGGGTCCTGGCCTCATCGATCAAAATTGAGTCAACCTCGTCCACTATTGCAAAGAAGTGGCCTCGCTGGACCAAGCTTGACTTATCCAAAGCCATGTTGTCCCGCAAATAGTCAAAACCGAACTCATTATTTGTTCCGTAGGTAATGTCGGCCAAATACTGCTCTTTACGAACCGTGGGGTCCTGGCCCGAGATGAGACATCCAGTGGACATCCCCAGAGCCCTAAAAACTCGTCCCATCAAATCAGACTGATAACCGGCCAAGAAGTCATTCACAGTAACGATGTGAACACCTCGTCCCGCGATAGCGTTCAAATATGCCGGAAGGGTTGCAACAAGCGTCTTTCCCTCACCAGTTTTCATCTCTGCGATATTCCCCATGTGCAGTGCGGCT
>CAJXTQ010000104.1 GCA_913060985.1 uncultured Micrococcales bacterium
GCTATCGCATCAATATCTTCTAGTTGAATACCCGCTTCACTCAGGGCGGTATCAATTGTTGGCTGCAAGGCCTCCAGGTGCGCCCGGGCTGCAACCTCAGGAACAACTCCCCCATATCGAGCATGAATTTCCATGGAGCTATTGAGGGCATTTGAAAGAAGCCGGTTGCCTCTCACAATTCCTACACCAGTTTCATCACAACTGGTTTCGATCCCCAAAACAAGAGGTTGGTCTATGGCTTTTCGCATCACCAAGGCATCCACACCCTCCGGCTGGTAGTAGCCCTTACGAATGTCAATCTGCTCGAATCCGTATTTTTTATAAAGTTCAATTGCGCCGAGATTATCTGCCCTGACATCCAAAAACATTTCCTCGGCACCACCTCTGGTTGCCAGCTCAATCAGTCTCTCCATAAGCTCGCTACCCAAACCACTCCTCCTGTGAGGCTTAGAAACAGCGATGGTGTTGATATCTGCCTGAAAACTTCCAGCGGGTGAGGCCAAACCTGCATAACCCACAAGCTCTGAGCCATTGAAGGCAACCAGGTACTCAGTGTGCAGAGCCTCCAAGTCAGCCACCATGGTTGATGCAGACCAAGCTTGCTCTTCAAATATCTCTTTTTCGAGTTGTACTAAAGCGTCATAATCGGCAGGAATTGCAAATCTAATGTCCATTATCCGCTCACCCGTTTCTTACTAGAAGGCGTTACATCAGGTGATCGCAAATACAGGGCGCTCAAATCATCGAGCTTCACTCCCGCAGCATTTGCCTTCTCTGCATAAATCCCTACGGCCTTCGCATCACACAGTTCGGTGAGTCTTGGAAGAGAGCCATAGTTTTTTTCTAAATCCTCAGGTTTCATCACCTGCAACTGCTCTTTCCGTGTTGCTAGTCCGTGACCATCCAAACCCTCATAAACACCAACAAACTGCTCGCCGCGCTTGGCGTCACTTGTTACCAACCAGTTTTTGTCAGTGAGGCCTATCCCATGGATGCTTGCAACGGCATCCAGTGAAACAACACCGAGTAGGGGTATTTTCCTAGCTGTTGCAAATGCCAGCCCTGCTGCCATGCCTACCCTGAGTCCCGTGTAGCTGGCAGGCCCTCGACTTATTGCAACTGCCTCAATCTCTCTACCCGTAACCTTTGCCTCCGACATTGCTGACTCAATTGCCTGGCCGATATTTTCAGCATGCCCAAATGGGTCGTCAAAACCAGAAAAACCTAAAACCTCTCCGCGATTGACAACCGCTGCGCTGCTACCGGAGGTTGTGTCAATTGCCAGGATCAATGTCCAGCTCCCTTTCTTGCCACTTGCCGTGCCCTTTGATTCTCAGCATCCGACTGTCGCTATCGCGGTCGCGAGAGATCTCAATTTCCAACCAATCATCCGATAAGCCCTGGGTGAAGTCCCTTGGCCACTCGACCACAACGATCGATCTTTCAAAATCTATATCCAAATCATCAAGCTCAACCGCCGAACCCAATCTGTATGCATCGACATGAACCAGCGGAGCAGTGGGGGTCTGGTGAGTTCTAGCTAAAACAAAAGTGGGTGACTGAATAGTGCCAGTGGCCTGCAAGCCTTTGCCAATTCCCCGGGTCATAGTTGTTTTTCCAGCACCCAGTGGACCGTTCAGCAAAACCAGATCTCCCTTGGATAGAAACGCGGCAAGTTTCTGTCCAAAGTTCTGCATTTGCCGCTCATTTTCAATGATCAACTCTTGCAAAACCGTCATCTGCGGCCCTCATATGTTCTCTGGGGTCGCTTACCTATGCGGGTCACTATCTCGTAGTTGATAGTGGATGCCCTATTTGAAATTTCCTCAACCGGATTTGCATCACTGATTATCTCGACTCGGTCTCCAAGTTTGATGTCACTATCGCCCACGTCAACAACAAATTGATCCATCGCAATTCGACCAACCTGTTTGAATTTTTCCCCAGAAATGATCACCTCAAAGCCCTCTGCAGCCCTTGGCAGGCCATCTCCGTACCCAAATGGCACCAGAGCCAAGGTTGTCTCTTTTTCGGTCCGGTATCGATAGTCGTAGCTAACACCCTGGCCTGCAGGAACCCGCTTGAGATTCACAACCTCTGAATAAACGCTCATGGCTGGTTCAAGTGGTAACCCAGAGACGTCCCTGCCATCCGGGGTGAGACCATAAACGGCAATCCCGCAGCGAACCATGTCGAAATGCTTACTCGGATAACTTAGAGTTGCATTCGAAGCGCTAGCGTGCGCAAGTTCAAACTCAAGCCCCTTGCCCCTTGCATACTCAATGGCTGTTTCAAACACCTCAAACTGAGCAAGATCTTCTTGCTCGTTTGTATTTGAAAGATGGGTAAATATCCCCTTCATGGAGTGTTTCGAACTAAGAGCCA
>CAJXTQ010000105.1 GCA_913060985.1 uncultured Micrococcales bacterium
CCTATTTACACACCAGCTTTCAAAGCTGAACAGGGTGCCAGTGATTACAACATCAGCTTTGAAGAGACGGCAAACTTAATCGGCAAAAAACATGCGGAGAAAATCCGCAAAGCAAGCCTGGAGATTTTCAAAATGGCAAGTGAAAAAGCACTTGAGGCCGGCATCATCATTGCCGATACCAAGTTTGAATTCGGCCTTGATGGTGACACCGTCACTCTTGCCGATGAGGTCCTGACACCAGACAGTTCCAGATATTGGGATAAGCAAGCTTGGGATGAAGGCGAGCGCGAACAGAGCTTTGATAAGCAGATAATTCGCAATTGGCTTGAGAAAAACTGGGATCGAAAAGACTCACCACCAGAGTTATCAGAAGATGTCGTAAAACTGACAAGTGAAAAGTATTCTCTACTTAGGCAAAGACTAGAAAGTGTTGGGTGATGTATCCGAAGGATTATCTCTACAGCTCTCACCACGTTTGGATAGACCAAACCGGTGACATTGCAACTATCGGAATAACAAGTTATGCAAGCGATGAGCTTGAAGATATTGACAAAGTTGAGCTACCCGAAGAGGGAGATTCAATCGAGATTGGCGATCCGATTATTGCCGACGCACTTGATTTCTATTCACCCGTGGCAGGTGAGGTGATTGAGGTAAACCCAGTTGCGCTTTTCAACACCGAGCTGATTGTTGAAGACCCTCACGGAGAGGGCTGGTTATTGCAGGTGAAAGTAACCGAGATCGCAGAGAAGTTGATGGATCAGGAGCAATACCTGGCCAAGGTCGGCGCTGAGGAATAAAAAAGCTCAAACCTGCTGTTGAGGCAAAAACAGGAGCCTCAATGACAATCATCGAAAAAGCCAATCAGCGCTTTGAAACAATTGACCAGCTGGTCATCAAATACATGACCAAGCTGGGTCTTCCTATCCTGCGCTATTCACTTGCGGTTGTATTCATTTGGTTTGGTGGATTAAAAGTTATTGGTCTCTCTCCTGCATACGACCTGGTAGCGGCGACTGTTTACTGGCTAACCCCAGAAATAATCGTGCCGCTACTGGGTCTATGGGAGGTACTAATCGGAGTTGCCTTGCTGTTCAAACCACTAATCCGAATTGGGCTTTTGCTTCTAGCGGGTCAGATGCCAGGAACATTTCTGCCAATCGTGCTTTTGCCAAACGTGGTGTTTACCGAGTTCCCAATTGGGCTAACAATTGAGGGCCAATACATCTTCAAAAACTTGGTCATCATTGGTGCCGCTTTGGTTGTTGGGTCAACCGTCAACGCCAGGGCTAAAGCTTCCGCAGATGCTTCCTAATCCACTCTGCTGACGCCTCCGCGTCAATTCTTTTGTTCGCAACGTCCAGAACATAGTCAAAAACCTCATCCTGAGTTGCGATGATTTCAAAATCATTCAGCTCTACAAAAAGGTTTAGCGCCAGCCAGCTGGATCTCTTGTTCCCATCAACCATTGGGTGATTCAAAATAATCGACTCCACCATAACCGCAGCCTTCAGCTCAAGAGTTGGGTATGCATCTTCACCGAATAGCGAAGTCTGCGGTCTTGCCAGGGCGGATTCCAACAACCCCAGGTCGCGGATGTGGAAGCCAACTCGCTTCAGCTGCGTGACGAATATTTCTAGGTCTACAAACTCCGTCATGCGTCCGACAGTCTTTCCAGAACCTCTGCGTCTCTGGAAAGAACCTTGTCGATAATCTTCTCTGCGAGCAGGCTCTTTCCATCGCGATTCAGTTTCTCAACAATGGCAGCTTCAATGAATTTGTTCTTTGAAACGCCAAGTTGCGAGGTGACTTCTTCGAGTCTTGCCTCGACCTTTTCTTCTAATCTCAATGTCATAGCCATGACTGTAATGGTATCAGAGTGGTGCAAACAATCCCCCAAATGGTGGTTGAATAACTTCCCCCTTTTGGAACATGTGGATAACTCAACAGCAAGCCGTTTTCAGCCTTCTTCATCCACTGACTAAACTGAAGCTAGAAATTTCTGAGGGGCGAGGGTTTGCCAAAAATCATTGTTGAAATCATGCCAAAGCAGGATCTTTTGGATCCGCAGGGAAAAGCTGTTGCCAATGCGCTAAAACGAGCAGGCAACAACATCGAGACCACTCGCATTGGCAAGCGAATTGAACTTCACTATAAAAACCAACCAACTGAAAAAGATCTAGAAAAAGCCAAGGAGCTAGCAAGGGACTTCTTGTCGAATTCAGTAATCGAAGACGTAGTCGATGTCTTCATCGAGGAACAGAATTGAAAATAGGAGTAATCACCTATCCGGGTTCTCTGGATGACAGAGACGCCCAAAGAGCAATCAAGCTAGCTGGTGGAACACCGGTTCCCCTGTGGCATGCAAGCGATGATTTGAAATC
>CAJXTQ010000106.1 GCA_913060985.1 uncultured Micrococcales bacterium
AGATTCCATTGAATGTTCCGAAAACACCTGCAAGCCTGGAGCCGGGCAAAATTGCCATCAGTAACAGCTTCGGATTTGGCGGACACAATGCAGTTCTTGCTTTTCGCTAGCCAACCTTCGTAATCAGTGAAACCTCGTCGGTATTAATCTTTAACTGGTCCAGCCGATCCTGATGAGCAAATCCCATCAGCTCTCGATACAGCGAGGCATTCTTGGATGGATTCTCTGAAACTCTTTTGGCAAAAATCTCAAGCTCGTTTTCGGGTATTAGAACCCTCCCCAGCTCATCAATAAGTTGCCTTTTCATACCAATGCCGGGAACATGAAGGATTCGCTCGCCAATCCCCTGCTCCGGTAATTGCTCGATTTCAAAGTGAATGTTCCCAAGCTTGAATAGACGAGAGGCCAGCTTGGCTGTATCGTAACCATCTTTGAACTCAACATAAGCCTGGAACTGTCCAGGCAAAACCGGCTGGACACGCCAGTTCTTTTTGGGGACTAGATCCTGGAGGTGGTTCAGATAATTGGCAGGCACGCCAAGCAGACGCAGTTCAACTGCCATACTCACCTCCCCAGGTACGTCTTCCCCTACGTCCTAATGAGGTGTTTTCAGCCTAACTCGATAAAAGTGCTCTGGTCAAAGGAATTTTCTAGCAGTTTCCTGGGAAACGAGTTCTTCCAGGTCGGTCAACTTACGCATACTGTAAACCGCTCTGGAGATTCTAGGATTCAAAATGAATCTTTCTTGATGGGTGTGAATGAAGTTCCAGTACCCCGCATTCACGGGGCAGGCATCATCGCCAACTCTTTTCTTGGGGTCAAACCTACAACTGCCGCAGTAATTGGTCATCTTGTTTATGTAGGCACCCCCTGCAGCATATGGCTTGGTGGACATCATGCCACCATCGGCATACAAACTCATCCCAATGCTGTTGGCAGGCATTACCCATGGAGTCCCATCCACAAAATTATCCACCAACCAATCGTTCACAGCCTTGGGATCAAACCCCCGCTGCATGGCGATATTGCCCAGAATCATCAATCTTGGTATGTGATGCACCCAACCACGTTGCGAAATATCGGCAATTGTGGAGCTTAGGCAATTTGATTCAATATCTTGGTCATTCAGATCGAGCCAGTTCGCCGGAATTGGTTGGTTGGCTCCCAATTCGTTTTTATTTACATAATCCTCGCCAAAATGCCAATAAAGATGCCAAACGTAGTCCCTCCAGCCAATCACCTGCCTTATAAACCCCTCAACACTGGCCAGGCGGGCCTTTCCCTGGATATAGGCATTCTCAGCTGCCTGCGCCACTTCCATTGGGTCAAGAAGACCCATGTTCATCGGCGCACTCAGAAGACTGTGACTCATGGCCCAATCGGTCTTCAAAACCGCATCCTCATAGGGTCCAAACAAATCCAGTCGTTGCTCCACAAAATGGTCTAGAGCTGCTAACGCCTCGTCTCGGCTCGCGGGAAATAACCTTTGCCCATCATTTCCCGAAAATTTGACTCCCTCGGACTCCAGCTTGTCTAGGTCTCGCCTAACTTGCGCATCAATCTCGTCTTCTTCCGGATACCAAGGCTCGGAAACGCCAAGCGTCTGCTCCTTAGGCGGTGGCAACCGGTTATCGTGATCGAAATTCCATTGACCTCCAACCGGCTGGCCATCGTTCATCAATAGACCAGTTCTCGCCCGTTGTTTTCTATAAAAATCTTCCAGAACCAGCCTTTTGCCAGCTTTGGACTGTGCATACTCAGCAAATTCCTCTTCGCTGGCAACAAATCCACGACTTGGAAACACTTTCAAGCCAATAGATTGCACCAACTTCCTTTGGTTGTAGCTAGTTGGGTTAATAACGCTGGAAATTGAATTTGGAAGATCTCTATAGGATTCCAGCGAAATCAACTCGATACCAGGGTCTAGGGCTCGATGACGGATTGCAGAAAGAATTAGGTGGGCCTTTTGCCTGTGATATCTGCGCTTTCGAAACTGACTGAGCACCTCTGGCAAAAGTGCTTTTTCCTCAAGTTTGAAATGAGGCCCAAGTTGGTCGGCGAATAAAAGCTGCAGTTTTAACTACCTTTCTAGCTATAGCATTAGAACCAACATGAGCAAGCTTTACTTCCGCCACGGTGCGATGAATTCTGGTAAGTCAACTGCACTACTGCAGGCTGCCCACAACTATGAGGAAAGAAATCAGCACGTGCTGCTTGCCAAACCCGCAGTTGATAAAAAAGGTGAGCAGAGCATTGTCAGTCGCCTCGGCGTCACTCGCTCGGTGGACCTGCTGCTAACTCCAGATATGAATCTCCGCGAAAGTTTTTGGGAACTTGCAAATGAAATGGCCGAAAAGGACCAACCTATTGCCTGCCT
>CAJXTQ010000107.1 GCA_913060985.1 uncultured Micrococcales bacterium
TCGATGACCTAGCAATCAGCGAGGCAATGATGGGTCTTCACAGATTCAGCCCGAAAGTGACATTCTTGGGTAGCTACCCCAGAGCCGATCAGCTTGAAAGCAATCACCTGGGCAATAACTCAGATGGAAGCTATAACGCAGCCAAGTCTTGGCTGGACTCGCTAGCAGGAGACAACTAGCGCCTTCGGGATTACCTCGAAGCTAACCTCTTTGACCTCTCCGATTGGGTCCCCATCAATCTGTAGCGTGCACTCAGTTTCGCTCTCGACTTTGATTTTTCGACCTCGAAGATATTCAAGTGATTTCAAATCAGCCGTTGCGTCCATCAGTTTTCTTCCCAAAACCAGCGGGCGGACGAATCTGTTCTGCCAGGTGATGCGACCCAAGACATCTATCCAATTCCAGATCCATCTGGGCCCTATGACCGCGACATCTAGATTGCCATCATCAACCTCGGCATCAGGGATCAACTCAACCCGACCTGGAAGGGTGCCAGTGTTGGCGATCATTAGCGTCAGCACCTTCACCCTTCTGGGTTGCTGGTTGTCAACGGTTATGTTGAATCTTTGAAATCTTGCGGGAAGAGCTCTGATGCCACCCTCTATGTAAGCAACCCAACCGATACGTTTTTTCAGTCTGTTGTCGGTTTTTTCCATGATCTTCGCATCTAAACCAAGGCCCGCAATTCCGGTGAAAAATATCGGCGAGCGGGAGCGGACTTTGGCCTTACCGATATCAATCTGTTTGAGCTTTCCCTCCATGGCGGTCTTCGCTGCCTGCTCGATATCCAGAGAGATGCCAAGGTTTCGGGCAAGGATATTCCCAGTGCCAACGGGGATAATCCCAATAGGGGTTTTTAGGTGGTTTTCCATCAGGTATTGGACAACGATTCTGAGTGTCCCGTCGCCACCTGCAACTATCAGTTTGCTGAAATCCCCCAGTTCAACCAGCCCTTTTTTGACCTGCTTTGCAATTAACAGTTCTGCTTCAGGGAACAGTGAAGTGAGTTTCTCTAAAGAGATTTTCTTGGGGTTATAAACCACGGCCACCTGACTCACCAGACAAGCCTATAAAGCTCGCTAGGCTAGAGGGGTGATTGATATCAATCTCTTGCGAGAAAACCCAGAACTAATCAAGGCCAGCCAGACTGCTCGAGGAGCGGATGTCTCGCTGGTTGATAAAGCCATTGAGGCCGATAAAACTCGCCGAGCAAAGCAATCAGAATTTGAATCCCTACGTGCCGAACAGAATGCACACGGCAAATTAGTAGCGCAAGCACCCAAAGAACAGAAGCAAGAATTGGTTGCCCAAGCCAAAGAACTATCAACCAAGGTCAAGCAACTCGAGGCAGAGGCTGACAAAGCAGCCGAGTTGGTTTCTGAGCTGATGATGAAAATCGACAACGTGATCCTGGATGGAGTCCCGCCAGGAGGCGAGGACGACTTCGTTGTCATCAAAGAGGTTGGGCAAAAAACTGATTTCAGTTTTGAACCAAAAGATCACTTAGAGCTTGGAGAGTTACTAGACATCATTGACACCGAGCGCGGGGCAAAGGTTTCAGGAGCTAGGTTTTATTTCCTAAAGGGTGCCGGTGCTCAGTTAGAGCTTGCGATTATGAACATGGGGCTGAATCTGGCCGTTGAAAATGGCTTCACACCTGCGATAACCCCAACACTTGTTCGCCCAGAGACCATGGCTGGAACAGGATTTCTTGGCGAGCACTCAAGTGAGGTTTATTACCTGGAAAACGATGAGCTTTATCTAACCGGAACCAGTGAAGTTGCCTTAGCTGGACTGCATGCGGATGAGATTATCGATCCAGAGCAACCGATTCGCTACGCAGGTTGGTCAACCTGCTATCGCCGCGAGGCGGGAAGCCATGGCAAGGACACCCGCGGAATTCTGAGAGTGCATCAATTCAACAAACTCGAGATGTTCAGCTACTGTCACCCAGACCAAGCAGAACAAGAACACGAAAGATTGCTTGGCTGGCAGGAGCAGATGCTGCAAGCCTGCGAACTTCCCTACCGAGTGATTGATGTTGCTGCAGGGGATTTGGGCTCAAGTGCTGCAAAGAAGTATGACGTTGAGGCTTGGGTTCCAACCCAGGGCAAATACCGTGAGCTAACTTCGACCTCTAACTGCACAACATTCCAAGCAAGAAGACTCAACACCAGGTTCAAAACCGATGGCAAGACCCAGCCTGTTGCAACCCTGAATGGAACATTGGCAACCACCAGGTGGTTGGTAGCGATATTGGAAAACCACCAGCGTGAGGATGGAAGTGTTTATATCCCCAAAGCACTGCAGCCCTTTGTTGGCAAAGAGATCATTGAACCCAAGGGATAAATGAGTCGCTGGCTAATTGCGCTGGA
>CAJXTQ010000108.1 GCA_913060985.1 uncultured Micrococcales bacterium
TTGAGATTCGGTTGAGCTTTTCAACGCGCTCTCTTTCGCTATCCACATTGTGTCCGAGTGCGGGCCTCATGTTCAGATCGTGACTGAGTGTTAGTTGCTCACTATCAAAAATCTCCGCCAACCAGGTTTCGATGACTTTGTTTCCTGGTGTCATTGCCATCGTCAGGCATCCAAATTGAATTGCCCTGGCATCTATTTCTGCCATGGAATCTATTGTTGGGAGTTCGTCTGCTTTCCACATCCAGTCAGCGGTGTCGTTTACATAGAAACTGTAATCAGCTACACCCATGTCATCGATCGAGGCAAAGGCCAGTGTCGACTGCTCATCGGCGGAGACGGAGAGATCAAGAGAGACGTTATTGTCTGCAAGGTGTTTCCTGATTTGCTTACCGAAAAGGTCATTGGAGATTCGACCCAAGAATTGATGCGGCTGCTCGCGCCTAGCGAGCGCAAAGGCAACGTTGGCATTGGCACCGCCGGCAACGGCGGTAAATTTTTCTGGTTCCGACTGGTTTTGAATCATGTCAATCAAAGCCTCGCCGATTACTAAAATCATGCTCTTATGTTAGGGGAGTAGTCTTTAGCTATGGCTAAGCAAGTCGAGCTTTCAGCAAGAAAGCTCTCAATCAACTCTCTCTTCTTGATAGCAATAGGCGCCACAAGTTGGTGGGCAATCACCGTGCTATCTATTTACAGCGATTTGTTTTATGACGATTATCGGTACGAACTTGTTGAGGAAGAAGCGCCTCTAAAAACAGATGAGCCCTTTACCTACTATGAGTCAATTTATGATCCAGTAATCCACCCCAGTACTTATATGAACCTGACGGCGATTCTGGTTTTTGCAATGACCGCTCTATGGGCAAGGCAGATTGCCAGACGTGCAACGGCAATGCATGCGGATAACAGGCTTGTCAAAACTGCATCGGTTTGGAGCTTCATTGCGGTAATTCTTGCGCTGGTCTTGGGCGTAGTTTTTGCTTTCGCAACTTTTGCAAGCTCTCTCGCGCAGGGTTCTGGAGCGGATCCGGTGGTAAGGATATTTGCAACCTATGTTCCTATCCTGCTCGCAGCAGGACTGCTTCTGTTTACTGTTCTCAGAGGTTTTGTAATGAAGCAGGAGGTGCCTAATGACTGAAAAAAAGGCACGTAATTCTCTTGCCTACGGTTTCGCATCCCCTATCGCAGGTGCTGCATTAGGGGTAATCCTAGGGCTTGCCATTTATGACATTTTTGACACTTTTGAGCAATGGACCGTTGCAATCCTTATTGCCTTGCTTGGGGTTTCTATTTGGTTCGGGGCGAATAAGTCGGGTGAGGCTTTGGCCTACTTCAAAAAATCAGGAGAGCTATCGGCGGCTAAGGGTGCAGCAAATCTAAATAGCATTTTGGCAATTGTTTGGATGGCAATAAGTTTCTTTGTTTCCTTCACCATGGCTATGGGCGCTGTCAACAGCTTTGTCGAGAGACCTGTCTACGATGGCCGGGAGCCATATAACCCTGGGGATTACACCGTTGCATTTGATTCGACAATATTTGTTGGTGAGTTTCTTCCCGCTGTCGTGATTGTCGCTATGGCGATGTTCGGGTTTGTTTTTCAGCTAGTCGCAACCAGTAAGGACGAAGATTGATTCTTGAAGGCATAGAGGCTTGCCTATTTGATAATGACGGAGTGTTGGTTGATTCCAAAAAAGCCGTTGTCAAAGCTTGGAATAAGTGGGGAGAGCTTGCTAACCCTGGCTTTGTTTACTCAAACAGACTCCACGGAAGGCGCGCTGCAGACATTGTTGCCGAGGAGGTCTCGGAGGAAAAATTTGCCGAGGCTGCAAAACTAATTGATGTGTTGGAACTTGAACATGCAGATGAAACAGTTGCTCTTGCAGGCGCTATAGAACTCACACGCTCAATTCCCAAGGGCAAGTGGAACGTTTGCACCTCTGCCTACTACGAGCTCGGCATCGCAAGACTGACTGCTGCTGGAATTGAATATCCCAAGGAAATCGTCACAGCAGATCAGGTGACCAAGGGGAAACCCGATGGAGAGCCCTACCGAGTTGGCGCTGAGCGTTTGGGAGTTGAACCGGCGAAATGCTTGGTTTTGGAAGATGCTATTGCTGGGGTGCAGGCGGGTTGGGCCAGTGGAGCAGGTTTAGTAATCGGTGTTGGCGAAGAGATTTTGGAATACACCGAGAAAGAAATGGTAATTAGTGACCTAAGAGGAATTAGCTACATTGATGGCAAGTTTAGGCTGAATGAAGAATATAGATTGAGGTAGTGATGTCACAGGTTAGATACTTCGGTGCGGATTGGTGCCCAGACTGCAGGCGCTCAAAGGCTTTGTTGAACAGCTTCAATG
>CAJXTQ010000109.1 GCA_913060985.1 uncultured Micrococcales bacterium
TTGAGATTCGGTTGAGCTTTTCAACGCGCTCTCTTTCGCTATCCACATTGTGTCCAAGTGCAGGCCTCATGTTCAGGTCATGACTAAGCGTTAGCTGCTCGCTATCAAAGATTTCAGCCAACCAGGTTTCGATGACTTTGTTTCCTGGTGTCATTGCCATTGACAAGCATCCAAACTGAACGGCCCTAGCATCCATTTCAACAATGGAATCTGTCTTTGGGAGCTCTTCCGCTTGCCACATCCAGTCAGCGGTGTCGTTTACATAGAAGCTGTAATCAGCTACACCCAAGTCATCAATCGAGGCAAAGGCCAGTGTCGACTGCTCATCCGCGGAGACGGAAAGATCGAGAGAGACGTTATTGTCTGCAAGGTGCTTTCGGATTTGCCTACCGAAAAGGTCATTGGAGATTCGACCCAAAAATTGATGCCTTTGCTCGCGCCTAGCGAGAGCAAAGGCAACATTGGCATTCGCACCACCGGCAACGGCGGTGAATTTTTCTGGTTCCGACTGGTTTTGAATCATGTCAATCAAAGCCTCGCCGATTACTAAAATCATGCTCTTATGTTAGGGGAGTAGTCTTTAGCTATGGCTAAACAACAGGAGCTTTCAGCGAGAAAGCTCTCAGTAAATTCTCTTTTCCTGATTGCAATTGGTGCCACAAGTTGGTGGGCAATCACCGTGCTGTCGATGTACAGCGACTTGTTTTATGACGATTATCGATATGAACTCGTTGAGGAAGAAGCTCCCCTAAAAACAGAAGACCCTTTCCTCTACTACGAGTCAATTTATGATCCAGTAATCCACCCCAGTACTTACATGAACCTGACAGCAATTTTGGTTTTTGCAATGACTGCGCTGTGGGCAAGGCAGATAGCCAGGCGTGCGACATCGATGCAGGCGGATAACAGGCTGGTCAAAACTGCATCGGTTTGGAGTTTTATTGCGGTAATTCTTGCGCTGGTCTTGGGCGTAGTGTTTGCTTTCGCAACTTTTGTAAGCTCTCTCGCGCAGGGAACTGGAGCGGATCCGGTGGTAAGGATATTTGCAACCTACGTTCCTATCTTGCTTGCTGCGGGACTGCTTTTGTTCACTGTTCTCAGGGGTTTTGTAATGAAGCAAGAGGTGCCTAATGAATGAAAAAAAGGCACGTAATTCCCTTGCCTACGGTTTTGCATCCCCTATCGCAGGAGCTGCACTGGGGGTAATCCTAGGGCTTGCCATTTATGACATTTTTGACACGTTTGAGCAGTGGACAGTTGCAATCCTCATTGCCCTGCTCGGAATTTCGATTTGGATCGGAGCGAATAAGTCGGGTGAGGCTTTGGCCTACTTCAAAAAATCAGGAGAGCTGTCGGCGGCTAAGGGGGCGGCAAACTTAAATAGCATTTTGGCTATTGTTTGGATGGCAATTAGTTTCTTTGTTTCCTTCACCATGGCTATGGGCGCTGTCAACAGTTTTGTCGAGAGACCTGACTACGACGGGCGGGAGCCATACAATCCAGCCGATTACACCGTTGCATTTGATTCGACAATATTTGTTGGCGAGTTTTTGCCTGCAGTGGTGATTGTTGCAATGGCGATGTTCGGATTTGTTTTCCAGCTAGTCGCAACCAGTAAGGACGAAGATTGATTCTTGAGGGCATTGAGGCTTGCCTGTTCGATAACGACGGAGTATTGGTTGATTCCAAAAAAGCAGTTGTCAAAGCTTGGAATAAGTGGGGAGAGCTTGCTAACCCAGGCTTTGTTTACTCAAACAGACTCCACGGAAGGAGGGCGGCAGACATTGTTGCCGAGGAGGTTTCCGAAGAGAGATTTGCCGAGGCTGCAAGGCTAATTGATGAGCTAGAGCTTGAACACGCGGATGAAACAATTGCGCTTCCCGGAGCGGTAGAGCTAACACGCTCGATCCCCAAGGGCAATTGGAATGTTTGCACCTCTGCCTACTACGAGCTCGGTATCGCAAGACTGACTGCCGCTGGAATTGAATACCCCAAGGAAATTGTGACCGCTGATCAGGTGACCAAGGGTAAGCCCGATGGGGAGCCCTACCGAGTTGGCGCTGAGCGTTTGGGAGTTGAACCGGCTAAATGCTTAGTTTTGGAAGATGCGATCGCTGGAGTTCAGGCTGGATGGGCTAGTGGAGCTGGCTTGGTCATTGGTGTTGGCGAAGAGATTTTGGAATACACCGAGAAAGAAATAGTAATTAGTGACCTAAGAGGAATTAGCTATATTGATGGCGAGTTTAGGCTGAACGAAGAATATAGATTGAGGTAGTGATGTCACAGGTTAGATACTTCGGAGCGGATTGGTGCCCAGACTGCAGGCGCTCAAAGGCTTTGTTGAACAGCTTCAATG
>CAJXTQ010000110.1 GCA_913060985.1 uncultured Micrococcales bacterium
TTCTTTCAGAGCTAATCGAAACGGCTATCGAGCGATGAGTGTCGCTGAAATTGTCCTAAACGGGGCGCTGGTCGTTGCCCTGCCCTTAGCGCTGCTTGCCGGTTTAGTCTCGTTTGCTTCGCCATGCGTGTTGCCGCTGGTTCCTGGTTATCTGGGTTATGTGTCAGGTATGAGCCAGACCAAATCAAGAGTGGTTCTGGGTTCGGTTCTGTTTGTCGTTGGCTTCGCGGTGGTATTCGTCGGTTTTGGTTCTTTTTTTGGAGCAGCCGGGGCTTTTTTGGCCAGTGGAAATATTTGGCTTAACTTGATTGCAGGATCATTAGTTGCCATTTTGGGCTTGGCGCTTATGGGGAATTTTGGGTTTCTGCAAAAAACCGTAAAACCATCATTTCGACCAAAGGTTGGTCTTGCTGGAGCTCCGATTTTGGGCATGATCTTCGCCATTGGCTGGTCTCCATGTATTGGTCCAACCTTGGCAGCAGTGCTAACCCTCGCTGGCCAGTCAGGTTCAGCTGAGCGGGGCGCGATTCTCGCTTTGGGATATGCCCTGGGTCTTGGAATTCCATTTATTTTGCTAGCAGCGGGATTTTCCTGGGCATCGGGTTCTGTTGATTTTCTAAAGCGCAATATTCGGGTAGTAAACATCTTTGGTGGATTGCTCTTGGTGATTTTGGGAGTGATGATCGCCACCGGAGTTTGGAACATTTTGGTCAACTGGATGCAGGGGTGGATAAGTGACTTCGTACCGGCCATCTGATTACGAGCGAACCCGCGAGGAGCGGGAGTTTGAAACTCCTCCAAAGCAGACTAACTTTGGCTTAGTTGGCTGGTCTCGTTGGATTTGGAGACAGCTGACCAGCATGAAAACTGCGCTGGTTTTGCTGCTGTTGTTGGCAATAGCAAGTGTTCCGGGAAGCGTATATCCTCAGCGAAGTGCAGATCCAAATGGGGTGAGGCTTCAGTTTGAGGAAAACCCCGAACTCGCTGAACTGTTAGACACACTTCAGCTATTCGATGTCTACACATCTGTCTGGTTTAGCGCCATCTACATCCTGCTGTTTATCTCTCTCATCGGATGCGTTGTCCCAAGGACCCAGGTTCACTGGAGGGCAATGAGGGCAAGGCCCGTGAAGACTCCGATTAATTTGAAGAAAATGTCTGCCTACAGCACTCAGCCAGGTAACAAGGAGACTCTGAGTGAGGCAGCGGAGATATTAAAAAAGCAAGGGTATCGAGTGGACCTTCGAGAGGATTCAGTCAGTGCTGAGAAGGGATACCTGAGAGAAACCGGCAACCTGATTTTTCACTACGCACTCATTGCTGTGCTGATTGCAGTTGGGGTCGGTGGTGGCAATAGCTACATCGGACAGCGAGTTTTGGTTGAGGGAGACATGTTTGTCAACAACCTGGCAAGCTACGACAGCTTCAGCCCAGGAACTTTTTATGATCCAGATAATCTGTATCCATTCAGCATGAGGCTTGATGATTTTGAGGTCACCTACGATCTCAGAAACCCTGCAAACCTTGGAACACCAGTTGATTTCAAGGCAAGTGTGACGGTTTTTGATGAAAACGGCGAGAACGCTGGGCAGGTGAAAGTAAATGAGCCTCTTGAACTTCCGGGGACAGGCATTTATTTGATGGGGAACGGCTTTGCGCCAGTCATTACTGTCCGCGATGGGGATGGAAGGGTGGCCTTCTCAGGGCCAGTAGTATTTTTGCCTCAAGATGGCAACATGACATCTTTGGGCGTAATTAAGGCACCGGATGCAAACCCAGAGCAGATCGGCTTGATTAGCTTTTTCTATCCCACAGCAGACCAGTTGCCATCTGGTGCCTACACCTCAATTTATCCAGATCCTTTTGACCCGTTACTGACTGTCAATGCATACATTGGTGATCTTGGTCTTGACGATGGAGTTCCAAGAAATGTTTATGCTCTGGATGTCTCGGAGATGACCGAGGTTGCCGGAAGAAATGCTGATAACCCTGGATTGGAGCTAAGACCGGGGGACCGGGTGGATATTCCTGGTGGATATGGCTCCGTTAGCTTCGATGGGTTGACCAGGTATGCAGCCTTTGACATTGCTCATAACCCAGGTGGTTTCTGGATATTGGTATCCTCGCTGGTTGCCCTTGCGGGATTAATTGCCAGTTTGCTGATACCCAGACGCCGGGTTTGGGTGAAAGCTGTTGAGGATGAGAAAATTGAGATTGCAGCCCTAGCCAGAGGTGATGATCCAAGGCTTGAGGACGTAATCGCGGATTTGGGAAAGAAGCTTCAGGGAGGAAAAGTTGGAAATTAATCTCAACGAGCAGCTGAGTCAGTATTCACTGCTGATTGTCTA
>CAJXTQ010000111.1 GCA_913060985.1 uncultured Micrococcales bacterium
CGTTTTTGGCACTCTCCGGCTGCACGAAATCTGATTGGGATTTATAAAGCTCTAGGAGTGGCTTTTCAAATTCACTCAATTTAAAAAAGTAATTGGTTTCATTCAGCGTCTCCACTGGTTTGGAGTGGATTGCGCAAACCTTGCTATCTGCATACTCACCCTCGCCATCAACCAGATCACTGTCAGCTTTGTATTCCTCACAACCTACGCAGTAATTCCCCTGGTAACTGCCCTGGTAGATAAACCCATCGTCATAAAGCTTTTGCAGAAATTTTTGAACTGCTTTTTTGTGTCTGGGTTCGGTGGTCCTAATGAAGTCCTGATTGTTTATATCGATTGTCTCCAGTAGTGGAAGCCAGGAGCCATTCACCAGCTTGTCAGTCCAAGCCTGAGCTTCAGTCTGGTTGGCAATTGCCGTTCTAAGGACCTTTTCGCCATGCTCATCGGTACCGGTTAGCAAATAGGCATCCTGCCCACGCTGACGATGCCAGCGGGTAAGCACATCGGCCGCCACCTCGGTGTATGCGTGGCCGATGTGTGGAGCATCATTCACATAGAAAATCGGCGTGGTTGCGTAAAAGGTTTTTTCAGACACGAGCCCAATCTTACTTTTTCTCAGCCAGTGCCCGTTGATAAAGCTCACGCTTTGAGCCACCAAAGTTCTCACTGACCTCATTTGCCGCCTGTTTTAGGCCAATTCCCGACTCAACAAGTTGTAACACTTTTCCAACTAAAAACTGATAATCAAGCTCAGCTGATTCGTCCCCGTGGACAACTAGAACCATCTCTCCACGAGGATTGATAGCTATCTCTTCCCTGATTTCACTGAGTTTCCCAGTAATCGTCTGCTCAAACATCTTTGTAAGCTCACGGGACAAACTCGCTTGCCTGTCTCCCAAAACCTCAATCGCGGTTTCCAAAGATTCAACGATTCTGGGAGCGGTTTCAAAAAACACCATCGTACGCTTTTCGGTTTTTAGGGATTCAAAAAACTGTCTCTTCTCATTCGTCTTTTTTGGAATAAACCCCTCAAAACAGAAGCGATTTGTTGGTAAACCGCTAACTGATAAAGCTGAGCTAACCGCACTCGGTCCAGCGATGCTGACCACCTCAACACCAAGTTCGTGGCAGTGCTTGACAAGGTTGTAGCCGGGATCACTGATGGTTGGCATTCCGGCGTCACTCACCAGCACAACATTCGATGTTTTTGCCAGATTGGCCAAATAGTCAACCTGCTCGCGCTCATTGGCGTCATTGACCGATACCACCTTGGCCTTCAGTTTGATATCCAATCCACCAGCTAGTTGCTTGAGCTTTCTGGTGTCTTCAGCCGCAATCAAATCAGCTTCTTTCAGAGTGGTTTTTAGTCGCTCCGATGCATCGCTAAGATTGCCTATCGGGGTTGCAGTGACAAACAGCATGAAACCAAGCTTATGTCCCCCGCTAGTGTCACGAGGTTTGATTGAAAGGCTTCAGCGCTCTACTCAAAGTTCCAGGTGTTCTAAGAATTGTCCTATCGCAGCTTTATGCGAGGCTCCCCGGGGGGATGCTAAGTCTCGGACTGATTATCTATGTTGAAAGAATCACCGAATCCTATGCAATAGCAGGAATCACTGTTGGTGCGGCCACGCTTGGAATCAGTGTTGCAGGACCCGCGCTGTCGCGTTGGATGGCAATCTTTGGAATTCGAACAGTTCTGGGTGTCACCAGTTTGCTGAATGTTATTGCGGTTATCAGCATGGCCTTAATCCCAGCTGAGGCTGCGTGGTTAGTTCTGCTTGGGCTACTAATCGGTCTGACTCAACCTCCAATCCAGACCGCTGCTAGAACCATTTACCCAAGACTGACACCCAAAAAACTCCTCGGCAGACTGTTTAGTTTGGATGCCACCGCCCAAGAGATTATTTGGGTGGTGGGTCCTGTTGTGATCACGCTGATTGCAGCTCAGTTCGGATCGCTACCAATACTGATAACAATCGCAACCATCCAAGCCACCGGCTCGCTCTGGTTTATCTGGAACAAAGAGGTAGGGCTTACCAAGATTCCAAGAACAACGGATGCTTACGGCAAAGTTCTGAAAAACCGGATTGTTTCGATTATGACTTTTATGGGGCTTCTGTTTATCGGAAGCTTCGCAGGTTTGGAAGTTGGAGCAGTGGCAATGTTTGATGAGGCCATTGCAGGTCTTCTGATTGCCGTGTTCTCAATCGGAAGCGTGCTCGGAGGTGTTTTCCTCGGCGGGCGGACAAACTCCAAATACTCCCTGAGTATTTTGATTGGAGTTGTGCTGATTGGTTTTGCGATGATTCTGATCTTCCCTGCCAATCCCTACTGGG
>CAJXTQ010000112.1 GCA_913060985.1 uncultured Micrococcales bacterium
AAAAGAAGAATAATCTTGGGAACCTATGCACTGTCCAGTGGTTATTACGATGCTTACTACGGGTCAGCTCAAAAAGTCAGAACGCTGATTCAGAGAGACTTTGAAAAGGCCTTTGCGGCAGCAGATGTTCTTATTTCACCCACTGCGCCGACTACTGCTTTCAAGTTTGGCGAGAAGCTAGATGACCCATTAGCGATGTATCTGAATGACATTGCCACAATCCCTGCAAACCTCGCAGGAATTCCAGGAATCAGTGTTCCCAATGGGCTGGCTGAGAACGATCTTCCGTCAGGACTTCAAATTCTTGCCCCAGCAATGAAAGACGGATTGATGTATTCAGCTGCTGCTGGAATCGAAAAACTTCACAATGATCAGTGGGGAAAGCGAATGATTGATTTTGCTCCAGAGTTGGAGGTGAAATGATGGCCAAAGCTGAGCTTATGGATTTTGATAAAGCCATAGAGAAGTATGAGGTTGTTATTGGCCTCGAGGTGCACGTTGAGCTAAACACCAATACCAAGATGTTCTGCGGCTGTGCAAACGTTTTCGGCTCCGAGCCGAACACCAATGTCTGCCCGGTTTGCCTTGGTCTTCCAGGAGCATTGCCTGCGGTAAACGGCAAGGCAGTGGAGTCGAGCATTGCCATTGGTCTTGCTCTCAACTGCTCAATTGCAGCTGATGGAAGGTTTGCAAGAAAGAACTATTTCTACCCTGATTTGAGCAAGAACTTTCAGACAAGTCAGTATGACGAGCCAATTGCCTACGATGGCGAGCTTGAGGTTCCAGTTTCCAATGGAAAGGTATTCACCGTTGGCATCGAGCGAGCCCACATGGAGGAGGATGCCGGGAAACTCACCCACGTTGGTGGAGCAGGACGTATTCAGGGTGCGGAATATTCATTGGTTGATTTCAATCGAGCTGGCGTTCCGCTAGTGGAGATTGTCACAAAACCAATTTTTGGAGCAGAGGAATTAGCCCCTGAGTTGGCTAGTGCTTACGTGCGTCAAATCAGAGAAATTGTGAAGGCCATGGACGTTAGTGACGCCCGTATGGAGCGAGGAAATGTCCGGTGTGACGCAAACGTCTCGCTCAGGCCGAGAGGTCAGGAGAAGCTCGGAACACGCACCGAGACCAAGAACGTGAATTCGCTGAGAAGCGTTGAAAATGCTGTTCGCTACGAGATTCAGAGACAGGCTGCAATCTTGGAATCTGGAGGAAGCATTACTCAGGAGACCAGACACTGGCATGAGGATAAGAAATACACATCAGCCGGAAGGCCAAAAAGTGACGCTGATGATTATCGTTATTTCCCAGAGCCAGACTTGGTTCCAGTTCAACCAAGTGAAGAGCTAATTGAAAAAATCAGGTCACTACTTCCAGAAAACCCTGCATCCCGCAGAGCGAGGTTGCAAGCTGAGTGGGGAATGGGTGACAACGAATTTAGAGACATTGTCAATTCAGATCTGCTAGATGAGGTTGATCAAACCGTGTCCCTCGGGGCAACTGCACAAGCCGCCAAGAAATGGTGGACTGGCGAGATTGCAAGGATTGCCAATAGCGAGGGCAAGGAATTCACCGAACTAGCAGTGACACCTAAGGACGTTGCTGAGCTTGAGCAGATGATCTCCTCAGGAAAGCTAAACGACCGCCTTGCACGAGAGGCCCTTGCCGGGGTTATCGCCGGTGAGGGAACTGTCGCCGAAGTTGTCTCCAGCCGAGGTCTTGAGGTTGTAAGTGACGACGGAGCCCTAACCGCCGCAGTTGACAAAGCACTCGCTGATCAGCCCGACGTACTGGAAAAGATTCGTGCAGGAAAAGAGCAAGCTGCTGGAGCAATTATTGGTGCAGTGATGAAAGAAATGCGCGGTCAGGCAGATGCTGCAAGAGTTCGAGAGTTGATTTTGGAGAGAGCGAAGTCCTAGACCACTTTGGGGTGAGTAACGGGACTTGAACCCGCGGCCCCCTGGACCACAACCAGGTGCTCTACCATCTGAGCTATACCCACCAAGACCTTTGACCCAAAGCCAAAGACATCAAATTGTATCAGTTTGCAGTCGCTCCGCTACAGCTTTAGCTTGCTCGGACTTTGGCCCAGGGGCGTCAACTAAAACTACTTCGCGATAATACCTGAGCTCAATTATTGATTCTTTGATATCCGCCAATGCTCGGTGGTTGCCAGACTTCTTTGGCTGTTGCTGATACACCGCGGGGAACCATCTTCTGGAGAGCTCCTTGAGGCTTGAAACATCAATGTTTCTGTAATGCAGGTATCCATCCAGTTCAGGCATTTGTTTGTTTATAAACATCCTGTCTGT
>CAJXTQ010000113.1 GCA_913060985.1 uncultured Micrococcales bacterium
TGATGGAGCGCCAGCCTGGCGAGGGAACCGGAACTTTGACTGACGATGATCTTCTAGGAATTGCCGAGGAGGCAGGTGTCAATGTCGATGATGATTTCACAGCCTGTGTTGCATCAAAAGCATTTGATGACTGGATTCAGCAGACCACCAACGAGGTCCTCACAACACCTAGGCCTGGAAGCGGTATTCAAATTACGGGAACTCCCTCGGTGATTGTTGATGGCGAGGAATACACCTGGGCTACCGGTGAGGAATTAATCAACCCAGCCAGGTTTGCCTCGTTTGTTCAGTCGACAATGGCGGAATAACCGCTAGACTTTCAAAGGTTTGCCGGCATGGCGCAACTGGTAGCGCATCCGACTTGTAATCGGAAGGTTAGGGGTTCAAGTCCCCTTGCCGGCTCTGTTAGCTAACTGCAGTGTGAATTCCAACCCCTGCAATTGCCACCCCACCAGCAGCTCTAACTGCTGAAATTCTGGATTCTGAATTGACCAGCCACTCCCTGGCTGATCCTGCTGCAATTGCATAAACCAAATCACTTAGGGTTCCGATTACCAGGAAGATCAAACCCAGAAGCAGCATCTGTAGTGGAACATTTCCAAATTCAGGGTTTACAAACTGCGGCATGGTGGCCACAAAGAAAACAATAGTTTTGGCATTTGTGATGCCGACCACAAAACTGTCGCTAAGAACCTTTTTAGTTTTTACTGTTCCATCAAAAGAAAGATCAATCGGCTGTTTCCTTGTGATGATGGCCCTGATTCCCAGATAGACCAAAAAAGCCGCTCCCAAAAATTTCATTACGTTGAATGCAATTGCGCTGGATGCAACCAAGGCACCCAATCCAAAAGCCACCGCCAAGATTTGCAGGGTGACACCCGCAGCATGGCCAAAAACAGTTAGCACCGCACCTTTTTTGCCGATGGTCATAGCTCGGGCGATTACAAAAGTGACTCCTGGCCCGGGAATGATGATTATCACTATGGAGACCAGCAGCCAGCCGATCAGGTTTTCAATTGTTGGCACAGAGAGATACTAGCGAGCTTTGAAATCCAAACTGACACTGTTTATGCAGAACCGCTCACCAGTTGGGGTTTGCGGAGCATCGTCAAAAACATGCCCCAGATGTCCACCACAATTCGCACACCTAACTTCTGTCCGAATCATGCCGTGGCTGTGATCCTCAATCAATTCGACTTTCCCGTCAGCCATCGGCTGGTAAAAACTAGGCCAACCGCTTCTGGAGTCAAATTTGGTTTCGGATTCAAATAGCTCCTCACCGCAACCCCTACATCGGAACACTCCGTCTCGGTGCTCATCCAAAAGTTCTCCGGTGAAGGGTCTCTCGGTTCCTGCCAGTCTCAATACTTGGTATTCAATTTCATTCAGCTCCGAGCGCCATTGCTCGTCCGTTTTATGCACGGGATACTTCATTTGCTCCCCAATCAATAAATAACATCTAGTTCTCAGTATCGCTGAGTTCAACAATTTGTTTCATTCTGCTACTAGACTCACTGAAAGTCGAGTTCGGCGGCAATGCTTCCGTTTCGCTCACCCAGATTGGGTGAAATTTTATAGAGAGGGAGTTATGGCCACCGGAGTAGTTAAGTGGTTCAATTCTGAAAAGGGCTTTGGCTTCATTGCCCAGGATGGTGGCGCTGATGTGTTTGTTCACTACAGTGCGATCAATTCGGATGGATTCAAAAATCTAGAGGAAAACCAGCGCGTTGAGTTTGAGCTCACCGAAGGCCCAAAGGGTCCACAAGCTCAAGACGTCAGCATTATCGAATAAGTTTTCTCAAACATTATTCTCGTTAGCTTGCACTCTTTGACTTAGAGTGCTAAAAATTAGTTAGCACTCTTGCACATGGAGTGCTAACTAAAACGTTTTTAAGAGCAACGGGAGATAAGCCAAAATGGCAAAAATTATTCACTTTGATGAAGAGGCCCGCCGCGGTCTTGAGCGCGGACTCAATCAATTGGCAGACACCGTAAAGGTGACCCTTGGCCCAAGAGGTCGAAATGTTGTGTTGGAGAAGAAGTGGGGAGCCCCCACCATCACCAACGACGGTGTTTCGATTGCTAAGGAAATTGAACTAGAAGACCCATTTGAGAAAATCGGTGCGGAGCTAGTAAAAGAGGTAGCAAAGAAGACCGATGACGTTGCTGGTGACGGAACCACAACCGCTACCGTTTTGGCCCAGGCGTTGGTTCGCGAGGGCTTGCGAAACGTGGCTGCAGGTGCAGACCCAATGAGTCTTCGCAGGGGAATTGAAAAGGCCGCAGAAG
>CAJXTQ010000114.1 GCA_913060985.1 uncultured Micrococcales bacterium
GTGCTAGCGGTAGTCGAATTCAAGATCCTATTGAAGGCGATCAAGGCCGGCGCCCCAGAAGAGGATGACTCCAAGCCCGATGACCAAAAGCTAGCGGTCGCTTACTAGAAGGAGAAGAAAAATGGAACTCAATGTACTTTGGTTTGGAATAGTCGCCTTCTTCTTTGTGGGCTACTTCGTATTGGATGGTTTCGATTTTGGAGTCGGAATGTCTCTTCCGTTTTTGTCTAAAGACGATAAAGACCGAAGAGTACTGATCAACACAATTGGACCGGTTTGGGATTTGAACGAAACCTGGGTGATTGTTGCCGGGGCCGCGCTATTTGCATCATTCCCAGAGTGGTATGCGTCTTTATTCAGCGGCTTCTATCTGGCTCTGTTCCTTTTGCTTTTGTCGCTGATTGCCAGGGGAGTGGCATTCGAGTACCGAGGCAAGGGCGAAACTGAAAAATGGAAATCAACTTTTGACTGGATGATTGTCATTGGCTCCTTTACGCCAGCACTTTTGTGGGGAGTAGCTTTTGCAAACATTGTTCAAGGAGTACCTCTGAATGAAGACCACGTTTTTGTTGGAAATCTATTCACGCTGCTAAACCCCTATGGCCTGCTGGGTGGACTGGTGACCCTTGGACTGTTTTGGACCCACGGGTTGATCTTCATCACTTTGAAAACAGATGATGAGATGAAGTTCAGAGCGAGGATGCTTGCAACAAAGGTTGGAATTGCAACAACGGTTTTGGCAGCAGCGTTTTTGATTTGGACGCTGTTCGCTCACCACACAGACGGAACCTTCCTACTGGGGCTAATCCTTAGCACGGTGGCCGCTTTGACTCTCGTGGCCGCCCTGGCTGCAAACTGGTTCAAGCGCGAGGGAATTGCCTTCGCACTGATAGTTGGAACCATTATTTCTGCGGTTTCTTCTTTGTTTGTGGCGCTATTTCCAAATGTTTTGCCATCGACTATCGATCCGGCATTTGGCTTGACCATTCAGAACGCATCCTCCAGTGAATACACGCTGCAGGTGATGACTTGGGTAGCTGTGATTATGGTCCCACTGGTGATTGCCTATCAGTCCTGGACTTACTGGGTATTCCGCAAGAGAATTCGTAGAGAGCAGATTCCAGAGCATTCTCACTAGGAGTGAATAGTTGCGCCCCTTTGACAAAAGGTTACTGAAAGAGGCGAGTGCCAGAGGTTACCTAGTCTCCTTGGTGGTAATTGCTATTGCTGTCTTGTTGTCAACCGGTGCAATCGCTTACTTCACAGCAAAATTTATAACTGATGTATTTGTTGCTGACATTGGTATATCGGAAGCCTCAGAGAGTCTAATCTGGCTTTTTGTTGCAGGGCTTGTCCGCGCAAGTCTGGTTTGGCTTCAAGAATTCTTGGCGCAGCGTTCAGTGTCCAGTTTGAAAATTGGGCTGCGGGAGAGGTTTCTTGCTGTAACTCATGACCCAAGTTTCTCAAGCGGCAAACTGGCAACAATGGCCTCAAGGTCAATGGATGCTTTGGAGCCGTATTTCGCCAAGTTTCTTCCACAGCTGGTTTTCACGGCCATCATTACCCCGGTATTTGTGGTTGTGGTTTGGATGCTGGATTTCCCCAGCGGAATTGCCCTAATTGCCACAATGCCGCTGATACCGCTTTTTATGATCATGATTGGGCTGTTCACAAAAGAGGTGCAGGATAGGCAAATTGATTCACTGCAGAGGCTTAGCGGTCATTTTTTAGAGATTCTCAGTGGATTGACAACCCTCAAGCTCTTTAGACGAACCGAGAAGCAACTCGGAACTCTAAAAGAGGTTAGTGAAGATTTCCGCAAGCGGACTATGCGGGTGCTGAGTGTTTCTTTTTTGTCGGGCTTTGCATTGGAACTTGCAGCCTCACTGAGTGTTGCCTTGATTGCAGTTTCTATTGGCCTGCGCTTGGTGGATGGGAATCTTGATTTGTTCACAGGGCTTTTTGTTCTTTTACTGGCCCCAGAGGCCTATTTGCCACTTCGCCAAGTTGGCGCTCAGTTTCATAATTCCAGCGAAGGCGTCAGTGCCAGCAGAGAAATATTTGACGAGCTTGAAAGAGTAGACAATTCCACCGTTTCTGCTCAGTTTGATTTTCAGCCGGGGCTTACGGCAATTGTTGGACCAAGCGGAATTGGTAAATCGACTTGGTTGAAATCGTTTGTGTCATCCGATTCAGCATGGCAACCACAGTCGCCCATCTTGGCAAGCGGATCGGTTTTCTCAAATATCGTTGGACCTGAGCAGGAAAACCCTGAAGCCCT
>CAJXTQ010000115.1 GCA_913060985.1 uncultured Micrococcales bacterium
GCGGACGACTACCCTGTCACGCAGGCTCTCAATTCCTGCCCAATCTGCAAGCTGGTCGATTATGCGATCTGCTGTTTTTTCAACAGACTCATCGCCATCTCCGTTTATGCCCCCGCTTCCAAGTGCGGGGTCTGCAGCTGTTGGAACCAAAATGAAGACATTCTCATATCCATCCGGTGCAACGCTGGGGTCTGTTTTTGATGGCATGCATACGTACATGTTCGCTGGCTCTGGAATCTTTCTGTTCCCATCTGCTTTTGCAAATACCTCTTTGAAGCCAGATTTCCAATCATCGGTAAAAAACAAAGTGTGATGCTCAAGTTGGTCGATTTTTCCCTTGATTCCCAAATAAACCAGCAAAGCAGAGGGACCTGGGGTTTTTTTATCCCAGAAACTTTGCTTGAAAGTCTGTTTTTCCTTTGGAAGCAATTTTGTCTCAACGTGATGCAGGTCTGCTGACCCAATAACAACGTCCGCATGATATTCGACATCGCCAACTTTGACACCAGTTGCCCGATCGCCGTTGTGCAGGATCTCGGTAACCTTGGAGTTGGTGTGGATTTCCACTCCCTCAGCCAATGCAAGTCTTTCAATAGCCTCAATCAGCGTATACATGCCACCCATCGGATAGAAAACTCCGATATTCATATCCACGTGAGTCATCAGGTGATACATACTTGGCGTTTCGTAAGGGCTTGCCCCCAGGAAGACGGCTGGGTAATCAAGAATTTTCTTCAGCCGCTCATCCTTGAAGTACTTGCCCGCAAAGCTATCTAGAGACGTAGTTAGCAGCTGAATGAATTTGCCGGCCTGACGAAGCACCTCGGAGTTTGTGAATCCTTTGGTATTTTTGAAGTTCGTGTACAAAAAATGCTTGAGGCTGAGGTTGTATGCATTTTCAGCACTGGCAACATATTCATCAAGTCTTTTTGCGCCACCGGGCTCAATGTCCTCAAAGAGCTCTTTATTTTTTTCCAGTGTGTCACGAACAACAATCGGATCATCGAAACCCTGAACTATCGTTTTGTAACCGGGATCGAGTTTCACAAGGTGAAGCTCATTCTCAGCAGAAGTCCCCATGAGCTTGAAAAACTGCTCGAACGCATCTGGCATCAAATACCAGCTGGGTCCCATATCAAACTTAAAGCCGTCTTTCTCCCATAGGTAAGCCCTACCACCGATGCTTTCCCTCGCCTCGAAAACGGTGACTTTCATTCCAGCTTTGGCAAGAAGGGAAGCGGATGCCAGACCAGCAATTCCAGCTCCAATTACTACTGCGGTTTTTTCAGTCAACGACCAGCTCCTAAATAGCTATTTGCAAGAATCACAAACTTCTTTCCATTTGAAACACTAATTCTCGTGCGAATCAATTCCGAGGCATCGGTATTGGAAATCTTTTTGTTTAGGCTTGCAAACAACTCGCAGGCCGCTTTCACCGCTCTCGCTGCCGATTTGGGAAGTAGCGGTATTGCATTTCTTGCCTTATCCAGTTCTGAATCGATGTCTTTCACAAGCTTGTGTTTTGTCGCCTCGTCGAAGTTTTCAACACTGACTCCGGGGAAGTAACTTCTGCCAAGCTTGGTGAAATCCGCACTCAGATCTCGAAGAAAATTAACCTTCTGGAAAGCGCTCCCGAGAGCGAGAGCACCCTCATTCAAGATTTGCTGCTCATCTTTGGAGTAAGTCTTGTCGTGAATAAAAGCCCGCAGACACATAAGCCCAACAACTTCAGCAGACCCGTAGACATAAGTCTTGAAACTGTCTTCATCGTGAACAGTTTCACTAAGGTCCATCTTCATCGAGTCAAAAAAGGGCTTGACGATATCTTTTTTGATACCAACTTCTCTGGCGGTTGTTCCAAAGGCGTGAAGGACAAGATTGGTGCTGTAGCCAAGATCCATTGCTTTGTAGCACTCAGTTTCAAAATCAGCTATCTCTTTTGCGGGTTTCAATTCAGGCGATGAAGTCGCAGCTTCACTGGCGGATCCATCGACGATTTCATCGGCAACTCTAACCATCGCGTAAATGCTCTCGATGTGCTTACGAACCTCGGGCTCAATCAGTCTGGTGGCAAGGCCAAAACTCGTGGAGTATGAGTAAATTACCTCGCGAGCGCTCTTTTGGGCCGCTTTTGAATAGAGCTCCAAGCCTGTTGGCTGTCTTGTCGTATCTGAATCAACCACCTAGCAAGGCTACCCCCTTGCAAAATGATTAGACTAATCAAATGGCAAATGACATGAAACCTCGCAGTAG
>CAJXTQ010000116.1 GCA_913060985.1 uncultured Micrococcales bacterium
AACGCTTGAGGATCTGGTCGAGGAAATTGTTGGCGAGCTGGACGATGAGCACGATGAACGCTTAGGTGATTTGACAGTTGTCAGCGGGGAGCAGGTGAGCTTCAGTGGCCTGCGAAGACCGGATGAACTGCAGGCTTTTGGGATTGAGATACCCGAAAGTGATGACTACGACACTGCCAGCGGGTATGTGATGACTGAATTGGGTCGCGTTCCAGAGGTTGGTGACGAAGTTGAGCTGGACACGGGGATCATTCGAGTCTCGCTAATGGATGGAAGGCGGATTGATCGCCTGCGATTTATTAGGAGGTCAACCGATGAATGATTGGTCTGGCATCCTTTGGTTAGTTGTTCTGCTAATTAGCAATGCCTTTTTTGTTGGTTCTGAATTTGCAGTGATTGCAGCCCGCAGAGCACAAATTGAGCCACTTGCCGAGGAGGGGAATAAGGCCGCGAAGATTACCTTGAAGGCGATGGAGAAGGTTTCGCTGATGTTGGCAACCGCTCAGCTTGGAATCACGGTTAGTTCGCTGTTGATTCTGGTGGTTGCCGAGCCGAGCATTCAGCGGTTGATGATGCCACTTTTTGAACAAATTGGAGTGGATTACCAAACCGGTTACACACTGAGCTTTTTAGTTGCACTGATTTTGGTTACATACCTGCATGTTGTTTTTGGTGAGATGGTTCCAAAAAACCTGGCAATTGCAGTTCCCGACAAGATGAGCTTGATTTTGGCCCCGATGCTTTATGGGGTTTCAATCGCTTTTAGGCCGGTTGTTCACACCCTGAACCTTGTAAGCAATGTGATTCTAAGGCTGATGGGGATCACCCCCAGGGATGAGGCAAATACTGCCTTCACCCTGGATCAGGTTGAAGACATAGTTGAGGCTTCAACCAGAGAGGGAGTGCTGAGCGATACCTCGGGAACTCTTTCCAACACCTTTGACTTCACCGAGAAAAAAGTCGGCGATGTTTACTGGCCGATGGAGAAGCTTGTTGTTTTGGATCAAAAATCCTCTGCCGGCGACGTTCAGAAACTTGTTGCCAAGCACGGTTTTAGTCGCTACCCAATAGTTATCTCCGGACGAGTCACCGGCTACATCCACGTCAAGGACATCCTTGAACTGGAGGGCGAGAACCTATCTATACCTAAGGATGTTATTAGGCCCATGGTTTCGCTTCCAGAATCGATGGATTTAGAGGATGCATTGGCCAGCATGCGAAAAAGTGGCGCTCATATAGCAAGAACATTCAATAATTCCGGGGAGCTTACGGGGGCGCTTTTCTTAGAAGACATCATCGAAGAGCTGGTCGGCGAGATCAGGGATGCTACCCAGCGTCGTTAGGGAACTTTCCTCGCAAATACTGATTGGGCCAGCTAATTTCAATTCCCAGTTCGTGCGCAGCCCTTAGTGGCCAGTAAGGATCCCTGAGTAGCTGCCTACCGAGCATCACCGCATCTACCTTGCCGGAACTCACCAGCTCATTTGCCTGCTGAGTCTCGGTTATCTGGCCAACCGCACTGACAATGTCACTCTCGCCCATGGAGGTTTTTAGCTCCTCGGCGAAGTGCGCTTGATAGCTTGGTCCGGTTGGTATTTTTACTCCGCCGACAAGACCGCCACTGGAGATATCAAACAAATCTGCCCCTAGTTCTCGACACCGGGATGCAACTTCAATTGTTTGTTCCAGATCCCAGCCGCCTTCGGCATAATCTGTTGCGCTGAAACGAATAAGAATCGGAAGATCCGGAAATTCGCCTCTGATTGCTTTCAGGATTTCAACCAGGAATCTTGAGCGGTTTTCCAAATCGCCACCAAATTCGTCCTCGCGTTTATTTGAAAGCGGTGAGAGGAATTGGTGAATTAGGTATCCGTGTGCCGCGTGAATCTCCAGCAATTTGAACCCCGCCGAGACCGCTCTTTTGGCAGCAGTTAGGAAATCCTCAATCAGTGCATAAACTTCTTCTGTTTCTAGAGCTCTTGGTGCCTTGTAGCCATCGAAGGCAATATCGCTTGGGCTGACTGTCTCCCAGCCACCATTTTCAATCTCTACTGTTCCAGATCCAAGCCAAGGCCTTTGACTTGAACCCTTTCGTCCAGCGTGCGCTAATTGCAAGGCGGGGACTGACCCTTGGGATTCGATGAAATCGACAACTTCTTTCCAAGCTATGGCTTGCTCATCGTTCCAAATACCTGTGCACCAGGGGGTGATTCTTCCCTCCGGGGTGACAGCGGTTGCCTCCGCC
>CAJXTQ010000117.1 GCA_913060985.1 uncultured Micrococcales bacterium
CGCTCAGCTGCTGGGCCAAGTGTTGCGCTGACCAAATCAGCAGTCTCCACATTCGATGGTCTTTTCAGTGGTAACCCGCCGTCAACCAAAACCAAAGCAGAAACCCGATCGGGGAAATTTGCAGCAAATCTAACGGAGACGAATCCACCCATTGAATGGCCGACCACTATGGCTTTTTCAACACCAAGGTAATCCAATAAAGACTCAAGGTCCCTGGCATGCTGCAAAAGCCCGAAAGGTTCAGAAACCTTGTTGCTTCGCCCCCTTCCGCGCAAGTCAGGGGCAATGATCATCGCCTCTGGCATCAACTCGGCAAGTGGCTGCCAACAGGTGTGGTTGGCAGTTATTCCGTGAGGGGCCAGTATTGCTGTCTCAGAATCCGAGCTTCCCCAAACTCCTGCAAAAAGCTCTCCGCCGATTACTGGAACAGATACTGATCGATAACTCATCTAGCACCCCTTCCACCGTCCAGGGCGAAGTGCGAGCCAGTGATGCCGGTTGCCATATCTGTGCATAGATAATGCGCCATGCTGGCTACTTCTTCGACTTCCAATAAGCGCTTTATGTCTTGATCGGCAAGCAGGACTTTTTCAACAACCTCCGCCTCACTGATTCCATGCGTCTTTGCCTGATCTGCAATCTGGTTTTCAACTAAAGGGGTTCTTACGTAACTAGCCCCGATTGTGTTAGATGTAACACCATGTGCCGCAGCCTCTCGAGCAATGGTTTTTGATAGTCCTTCAAGCCCGTGCTTAGCGCTTATGTATGCCGACTTATAGGGAGAAGCACTCACACCGTGAACACTTGAGATATGCACAAGTCTTCCCCAGCCTTTTTCATACATCCCCGGTAGAACAGCCTTGCTTAGAGCGAATGGAGCGACAAGCATAAGGTTGATCATCATCTGAAACTTTGCGGTATCGAAGTCTTGAACAGGACTAACGTGTTGAATTCCAGCAACATTCATCAAAATGTCTGCATCCAAAGAAGTGGGAATGGACCCGATGTCTGAAAGATCGAGCTTTAGAAACTCGCCTGAGATTTCTTCAGAGACTTTATTTCCGTTGTCCTCGTTTAGATCAACACAAATAACCTTTGCTCCCTCGGCTGCAAGTTTTCTTGCGATTGCCTCTCCAATGCCACTACCGGCGCCAGTGACGATTGCGGTCTTTCCCGACACGGTCATTTCTCACCCCTTTGCAATCCGGCTTCGATAAAGCGCATCATGTTTTCAAAAACCTCGTCTGGGACTTCACCGTCCTCGCTCCATAAAACCCAGCGCATACCAATCAGCTCACCGATTCCCATCAGCATCCAAGAGGCCACCTCTGGATCGAGATCCATAATCTCGCCCTCTTCTTCAGCTCTCGCAATTCCCTCTTGGTACCCCTCGACAATCTTTGAATAGTGGTGCTTCAGGGCTTTCGGTGATACAAACTCCGCTTGGCGAATAATTCGATAAAGTGCCGGGTGCTCAGCGGTGAACTTGAAAAATGCCTTGAATCCCTCGCGCTCTCTTTCGATGCGGTTGGTAGCGCTTGCCGCCCCTTCACTCATGGCTCTTCTAACCCTGCGGTTTAGGTCGTAAACAAGCTCTTCGAAGATCTCTAGTTTGCTTCCAAAGTACAAATAGAAGGTTCCCTGTCCAACTCCAGCGTGATTGGTGATTTTGGCAACAGACGCGTCCTGGTAGCCAAGATCTGCGAAAACACGCTCAGCGGCCAACAGCAGTTTTTCCTTTGTCTGCGTACCTCTGTCGGTTTTTGGGGTCAAACTCATGAATTCACCCCCTGATTTTTCTGCCATTCACTGGCAAGCATCCTCCTGCGAACCTTCTCTGATGAAGAGCGGGGTATTTTCTGAATAAAGCTAATTTGCTTTGGAACTTTGAATTTAGCCAAATTGGTCGAAAGGAAATTCAGGATGTCTTCATCATCCGTGGGAACGCCTTTTCTCTTGACCACAAAAGCTACCGGCACCTCTCCCCATTTTTCATCTGGAACACCCACCACCGCGCAATCGGCAACGGCTGGGTGACCAAATAGAACTTTTTCGATTTCCGCAGGGGCAACGGACTCACCTCCAGTAATAAAAATGTCCTTGATTCGATCAACGATTCGATAGAAACCATCTTTGTCTCTGTGAACCAAGTCGCCGGTGTGGAGCCAGCCGTCCCTGAGTGTGGCATTGGTGTTTTGCTCATCTTCAAAGTAGCCCTTGAAAACTCCTGGCCCACCAACCA
>CAJXTQ010000118.1 GCA_913060985.1 uncultured Micrococcales bacterium
AGGATGATGATCAACCAGGGAACAATTCCGGTCATGCTTCCAAAAATAAACGGCAATCCCTGACCATTACCTGGTTGCTCATATTTCTCCTGCAAAGCACCAAAGAAAATCATGGATGCGTTCACCGCAAAGATGCCAACCAGTCCTGCAAAATCGCTAACTCCGGTTAGCTGAGCAATCAACCAGATCATCACCGATGAGGAGAGTGAATATTCAACCCAGCGGAAGTAGTTGCGGTTTTGGCGCAGTCCATTGCCGTAGCGGGCAAAGAACAGTGGTGATGAAATCAAAAAGTGAAAGAAGGCGGAAAGCAGCAAGAACCCAATAACTCCCGCACCGATGTTGATATCAAATAGTTCTACTCGCTCTGGCGGAATCGGCACACCTGGAGGTCCTTGCGGATAGTCAATTGTCACCGGATAGAGAATTTGCCTATCAAGCAGAGTCAACACAAAGCTCAAGCCCGCCGCTTGAATGAGGTGAAGAAATCCTGCGATTACGTTATATCCGCGGAGCCTGGAAATTTGCTCCTCTGGTGTTCTGGTCTTTTTGGCCATGTTGGCCTCCTCCATGAATTTGTTTTCAGACTACGCGCAAAAACCTCGAATCGGAAGAGTAAAGCCGGTGTAACAGGATTCTGAAAATTAACTGAAAATCAACTTTTACCTGGAATTTGGCTAAGTCGAAGCAGTTGGGGACTTAAAGATCACCCCGAACTCTTCGGGAAATAGAAAGGTAAAAATGAAACTATCCTTCACCGCAGCAATCGGAGCTGCAGCAGCAACAGCACTTGCAGCAACCAGCATCGTGGGCGCCAGCGCAGACGATCACGATGACACCTCACTTGCCGAAGTATTGGACGTCGCCAACCAGGAGTTTGACCGCAACTGGGATGACCACGACATTCTCACAGCGGCAGTCAATGCAGTCTTGGAGGCAAAGCCAAATTCACCAGTCTCGGCCCTGGCAGATGGTTCCACCGAACTTACAGCCTTTATCCCGGATGACCGATCATTCAGGAGAGTTGTTATCAACCTCAAGGGAAGCGTTCGCTCCTTGGAGTCGAGCGTGTTCAATGACATCGCCGGATTGGGAATTGACACTGTTGAGCAAATCTTGCTCTACCACGTTGTTCTAGGGCCAGCAATTGATTCAGCTGCAGCCCTTGCCAGCGGAGGTGCTGCCTTGACCACAGCCGAGGGTCAGACGACTCTGGTGAATGTGGTTGGAACCTCAATTGAGTTGGTCGACAAGGACACAGGACTTAACAACCCAAGGGTTTTCTTGGACCAGGTTGACATCAACTCAGGAAACAAGCAGATCGCTCACGGAATCGACCGAGTGATGCTACCAATCAAAATCACTGAGTAAAGACTCGGAAAATAAAAAAGGACCGGATTTTTCCGGTCCTTTTTTAATGCAATGCCTTATCAGCATCCAATAGTTGCCAATTGCGAAATCTCACCGTAAGCCCGGATCTTGAAGGGGCGCAGAGCATGGGTCCGCAAAACCAATCCAGCTCAGGGTTAATCGGGGCAACTCTGAGCAGGCTTAGATTATCGACACCCGCGCGGACAGTTATGTCTCTCTCAGTTCTGGAGATTCTTATGGTGACCCAAGAGTTGGCCCATTGATTGACAGCGGATACAGACCAGTCTGAAAAGAAATTAGTTACGACAGCACCAACCTGAGGGGCACCGTCTGAGAACTCGACTCCTGCTTTTATCCAGTTGTCTCCATTGGCAAACAGCAGCAGGCCCGCTTGGTCAAACTGCTGATCAAAATCCAGATAGAACTCGACCTGCATTGCACTTCCGGCTTTGAGCTCACTTAGCAGTCCGTGTCCACTGTCATGAATAAAACCGTAGCTTGTGCGATTCCAATAATCGCTTTGTTCTTTGGCGGTCACCCATAACTCGTCACCGGCCTCAATTACATTTTCAGGTTGATTGGTCCACTCGCCTTTGGCCCACAAAAGATTCATGTTCAAAAGCCTAGCTAGGAAAAATGAATGCCAGCGGGCTCTATTTCTTATCCCGCTTGAAGATCTTTTTGATTCGGGCAAGCGTTCGCTCCAGGATCTGCATACCCTGTTTGTTCAGCTCCTGCGCCCACTTAATCTCAAGCGCAAGAATTGAAAGTCCCAAGAAGATGAACAAAAGTCCTGGTGCTGGGGTGGGAAGAATCAAGATTCCAAAAATCAGTGATAGGAACCCCAACACCATAATCACAA
>CAJXTQ010000119.1 GCA_913060985.1 uncultured Micrococcales bacterium
TGCTAAGGCGTTCACTTCAGGCAAGAGCGGTGACCACCACCGTTTTGCTCAGTGCAATCGCTACTTTCTCCCTTGGTGGAGTAATGAGTTACACCCTCGCCGATGGATTGTATGAATCACGTGTGGAGACAGCTCTGGAAGACACCTCCAGTGCTGTAAACACGGTCAACAGAACTCTTGCTGGGGCCGCAGTCAGCGATGAGACAACATTGCAGACACTTTTGAATTCACTTGTGCCAACCTTGGAAGAAGCTGGCTCTAGAAAAGTTGCCCTTCTTCGCTCACCAGGCCAACCCCAATTGCAGTTATTGCAATCACCGGTAAGCTCCGATCTGGACTTCCAGCTAATCCCCGATGACCTCAGAGAGGCTGTTCGAGCCAGCGGTAATCAATTGAGTTATAAGCCAATTGAACTTATAGAAAGCGATTCTTCTGTACCGGGACTCATTGTTGGCGCACCTGTTGACGTGCCGCTTGCCGGTCAATTTGAGCTTTATTTGGTTTTTGACCTGCAGGACTCCCAGTTGACATTGAACTATGTCCAGCAAGTGGTTGGAATCGGCGGGGCAATCCTGCTGGTAATCATTGGTTTCGTCTCCTATTTCGTGACTCGTAGGCTAGTGAAGCCCGTACTGAGAGCTGCTGAAGTTAGCGAAGAGTTTGCCAAGGGAGACTTGGATAGGCGAGTGAGTGAGAAGGGTGAGGATGCCGTCAGCACTCTCGCCAGATCTCTAAACCGAATGGCAAGAAACCTGCAGCAACAAATTGACCAGCTGGATCAACTTTCAAAAATGCAACAGCGTTTTGTCAGTGACGTGAGCCACGAGCTGAGAACGCCCATGACAACAATCAAGCTTGCCGGAGAGGTTATTTTCGCAAGAAGAGAAGATCTTGACCCATCGCTCAGACGCTCAGCAGAGCTTCTGCATGATCAGATTTCAAGGTTCGAGCAGTTGCTTGCTGACCTGTTGGAGATTTCAAGATATGACGCCAAAGCAGTCACCCCGGATATCGAAAAATCTGATCTCAATGGGGTTGTTGGACGGGCTATTGCATCCATTGAGCCCCTTGCCCAAAGCAAGCAGGCGGATGTCCGAATCGATATCCCGCATGGCCCGGTTGAGGTCGAGTTGGACCCCAAACGTATCGAGCGGCTTTTGAGGAATTTGTTGGCCAATGCGGTGGAACATGGACAGGGGAAACCGATATCGGTTTCAGTTGCAAGCGACGGACACGCATCGGCTGTAACTGTGTCGGATCACGGTGATGGTATGGATCCAGAGGAGTTGGATCGAGTCTTTGACCGATTCTGGCGAGCCGACCCAGCCAGACAGCGAAGTGTTGGCGGGACCGGTCTTGGTCTAGCGATTGCGATGGAGGATGCGCACCTTCACAACGGGTGGTTAGAGGTTTGGTCGGAAAAGGGAGTCGGCACCACTTTCAGGCTGACATTGCCGGTGAAATCTGGTTATCGACTAACAGATTCGCCACTTCCACTGCAGCCTAGTCAGGAGTTGACATGAAAAAACTGGCGTTAGTGATGGTTTTGCTGCTGACAGGTTGCGCCCAATTACCCAATTCCGGACCAGTCACCAGTGGTCCGGTCGTTGAGGTGGGTGCTGGGGAGGATTTTGCTTTTTACACCCCCTCCGGACCGGATTTAGATGCCAATCAACAGGAAATTGTTTCTGGATTTATCAATGCCCACATCGGCCCTCAAAATGATTATGCGATTGCCAGAGAGTTTCTAACCGAAGACTTCGCAGCAACCTGGAATCCCCAGCAAGAGGTGCTGATCCGCTCTTCCAGTCCAACTTATGAACAACTCAGCGCCAGTCGTCAGTTGGTCACTGTTAGAACTATTTCAACAGTTGATGAATTCGGGCAATACCGACCTCTGGAAGAAGTAGAGCAGCGCTCCCTGTTTTTCAATTTGATTCAAGAGAATGGTCAGTGGCGTATTGATTCGGCACCAAATCTGACAGTTGTAAGCTCGCCGGTTTTTGCGGTGGTTTACCAGAGCTACCCGATTTATTTCTTCGATCGAGGCTATCGATATCTAGTCCCAGATGTTCGCTGGTTCCCCGTCAGAAGCTCCAGCCCAACCAGAATGGTAAGAGCCTTGCTCGAAGGACCATCAGACTGGCTATCGGATGCGGTTAGGTCTGCAATACCGGAGCAGACATCCCTCACTATTGACTCTGTTCCAATCAGCAACGCAATAGC
>CAJXTQ010000120.1 GCA_913060985.1 uncultured Micrococcales bacterium
CAGATAGCTATTGACCTAGTCAAGCTTTATGCCGAACGCTCCAAAGCCGAGGGCTACGCCTTTGGTCCAGACACCCCCTGGCAACACGAGCTTGAAGAGGCATTTCCCTATGTTGAAACCAGCGACCAGCTAAAAACCATCGAAGAGGTGAAGCGGGATATGGAAAGCCCAAGGCCTATGGACAGGCTTTTGGCAGGGGATGTTGGGTTTGGAAAGACAGAGGTTGCACTGAGGGCTGCATTCAAAGCCATTCAAGATGGCAAACAGGTGGCAATTCTTTGCCCGACAACACTATTGGTCAGGCAACACATGGAAACTTTCAAAGATCGCTTCAGGGGATTCCCGGTGAACATCGAAGCACTTTCCAGATTTCAATCAACTGCAGATGTGAAAAAAACCATGGATGGGATGAAAACAGGAGCGGTGGATTTAGTCATTGGAACCCACAGATTGTTGGGGGATCAGGTGAAGTTTAGAAACCTGGGCCTGATCATCATCGATGAGGAACAGCGCTTTGGAGTTGAACACAAAGAAAAGCTAAAGAGTTTGCGAGCAAATGTGGATGTCTTATCAATGAGTGCCACTCCGATCCCAAGAACTTTGGAAATGGCGGTAACTGGAATCAGGGAAATGAGCACTCTCGCCACCCCTCCCGAGCAGAGACAGCCAATCCTTACCTATGTCGGAGCTTATTCCGAGCAGCAGTTGGCGGCTGCCATCAGGCGAGAACTGATTCGCGAGGGTCAGGTGTTTTATGTTCACAACCGAGTTAGTTCAATTGATGCGGTGGCTAACGAAATTGCCCGATTGGTTCCTGAGGCCAGGGTTGGAGTTGCCCATGGGAAACTTCCAGAGGGGCAACTAGAGCAGGTGGTTGTGGATTTCTGGGAGAGAAAATTCGATGTGCTGGTCTCGACAACAATTATCGAAACCGGGATTGATATTCCAAACGCCAACACTTTGATAGTTGATCGTGCGGAAAACTATGGCCTGAGCCAACTACATCAGATCAGAGGTCGGGTTGGCAGATCCAGAGAGCGCGCCTATGCCTATTTTTTCTACGACCCTTCAAAACCACTGACAGAGACCGCTCACGACCGGCTCGCAACCATTGCCACAAACAATGAGCTCGGTAGCGGGTTCCAGGTTGCCATGAAAGATCTTGAAATCAGAGGAGCGGGAAACCTGCTTGGCGGAGAGCAAAGCGGTCATATCGCCGGAGTTGGTTTTGATTTATATCTGAGAATGATTGGCGAGGCGGTTGATGAGTTCAAGGGTAAAAAGATCGAAACCCCTGCGGAGTTGAATTTGGAGCTTCCGGTCAGTGCTCATATCCCAAATAGCTATTTGGATAGCGATCGTCTTCGACTGGAGGCCTATCACAAACTCAGTGCTGCAGGAGGGGGCGAGTCCACTGTCGAGCAATTGCAGCAAATTCTTGAAGAACTTGAAGATAGGTATGGGAAGGCACCTACAGAACTGCAGACACTGATCAAAGTCACTGAACTTCGCCAAATTGCCAACCGCTTGGGCCTGAAAGATCTAAACATGCTGGGTGAGAAGCTCAGGATGCAGCCGATAGAACTTAGTGAGAGCCAGTTGGTTACGCTCTCTCACGCTCATTCGGGGGTTAGATACCTGCAATCGGCGAAGATGTTGACACTTGATAAGCCAGTCTCACCGACAACTGACGAGCAGGTGATTGACTGGGTCAAAGAGTTTTTGGAGGGTTTGACTTGAGTGAATTGGAAAGACTGATTGAAACCGCACATCTGCTCCGAGCGCCCGGTGGCTGCCCCTGGGATGCTGAGCAAACCCACAGATCTCTTATTCAGTATCTTTTGGAAGAGACCCATGAGCTGATTGAGGCAATCGAAGCTGGCAGCCGTGATGAAGTGATTGAAGAGCTTGGTGATGTTCTATACCAAGTTGTTTTTCACTCAGACATTGCTGCAACCGGATCCTTGGGTGAGCCGTTCGATATCCAAGACGTTGCAAAAAAGATGACCGAAAAAATGATCTCCCGGCATCCTCATGTCTTTGGAGATGAAAAGCAGCAGGAGCAGTTTGCGGCAAATACAGGCGATGATGTCATGCAGAACTGGGATGAGCACAAAAAGCGCGAGAAGCCCGAGCGACAAAGCATCCTCGATGGAGTCCCGCAGTCCATGCCGGCACTTGCACTTGCAAGCAAAGTAATGAGCAAGGCTGAAAAAG
>CAJXTQ010000121.1 GCA_913060985.1 uncultured Micrococcales bacterium
TAGAGACAAGACGTTTACTAACTTAACTCAGTGTTTGAACTAGCTTCACTTTTAGCTCTGGACTCTTTGGTGAGCATGTAGCCAACGTTACGAACAGTTGTAATCAGTGATTCCATTTCACCTAGCTTTGCTCTAAGTCTCCGGATATGGACATCTACGGTTCTGGTTCCACCAAAGTAGTCATACCCCCACACCTCGCTGAGAAGCTGCTCGCGGGTTAAGACCTGTCCCGAGTGATCTGCGAGGTATCTCAAAAGTTCGAATTCTTTGAAGGTCAGGTCAAGGTTTTTGCCATTGATCTTGGCGCTGTAGCTGGCTGCATCAATGTTCAGCCCGGTTGGCAGTTCGGCACTCGCGCTGACGCGTTCAAGGGCGAGCCTGATGCGTGCATCAATTTCAGCTGGTCCCGCTTGGGTGAGGATGAAGTCGTCTACATGCCAGTCTGGGTTTAGTGTCGTAAGCATTCCCTCACCGCAGATCAACAGCAATGGCTTTGATCTTCCTGCACTGTGTAATAGCTGCGCGAGCGATTTCACATCCGTCAAATCTTGCCTGCCATCCAGCAAAGTCAGATCGTGGTTTGGAGCGTTTACAAGGGCGGCAGCTTCTGCGGGAAGGTAGCTAACACTGTGATTCATCAGCGCTAGGGCGGGCAGCGGTGGCTGCAGAGTGTCATTGGTTAGAACGATGATTCTTGCCATGGTTGCCGCCTTCTTCCCCCAAGAATAGCTGGCTAAGGCCTTTTCGGGGAATATTCGATAGATTGAGCTTTGTGATCAAGCACTGGGCTCCAATTGTCAGCATTTGGGTATTGGTTGCCTTTTTGGCTGTTTTCGCAACTGTCACAATTGCCGCCGAGGAGAGGTTTGCGGTCTTCGGCATGCTGGCCGCTGGATCACTTGCCTTGGTTTCACTGCAGCATCTAGTTGTCTCACAACCAAGTGAAACCGTTAGGCAAATGGTTTATGTTGCAACCGGTTCTCTTGCAATCATTCTGATTGCAACGGTGTTTACTTTGCTGGTCTAGGATAAAGACATGCTTTTAGCTTTAGAAATATTCTTTTTGGGACTGCTGGTGTTGGCATCTCTTGCAATCGCTGGGGTCAGCGGATTGGTTATCTACAAGCTCTACAAGGGGCAGAAGTAGTTGGTTTTTCAACTACCAACCGATTTACCGCTTGAGCTCACCCCTTTCGCATTTCTAGTCGGACTCTGGCGAGGAAGCGGTGTTATCAGTTACACCGCGGGTGATGATGAAATCAAAACTGAGTTCACCCAAACAATAAGTTTCACCCACAATGGAGATAACTATTTGAAGTATGAATCAAATGTTCAATCCTCTGATTCAGATTTGGTATTGCCAAGTGAGATTGGCTACTGGAGACTTGCCAGAGACGCTCAGGCTGGTGATCCAGGACCTGGATTATTACCCGCCACCGGTGAGCGGGATATCAAAACCCGCGAGGACTTAGAGCGTTATCGAAATACTGAGGATGGGTTTGATATCGAGGCTGGGATTATGCAGCCAAGTGGAATCAGCGAGTTGTATTTTGGAAACATAAAAGGCGGCAGGGTGCAGCTGGCAACCGATGCTGTTTTGAGATCCCCGCATGCCAAGGAATACTCAGCCGGCCAGAGAATGTTCGGTCTGGTTGATGGGGCTTTGTTATGGGCTTGGGATATAGCCGCCCTGGGAAATCCCCTATCGAGTCATGCATCAGCAAGGTTGGAAAGAGAGTCATGAGTGACAACCCCCTAATCAGGCAGCGAATGTTTGCCATGGGGGAGGTCCCGGCACTTACTAACTTTGGCGTCATTTCTGTATCCGGTGAAGACAGGCTCACTTGGCTCAATAGCCTTTTCAGTCAGAAACTTGATCAGTTAGCACCTGGCGAGACAACAGAAACACTGTCTCTGGATGCACAAGGAAGAATCCAACAAATAATCCGAGTGATTGCAACAGACAACGCTGTCTTGCTCATTACTGACAAATCAAAGCTTTCAGAGTTGGAAGAGTATCTAGTAAAGATGCGCTTTAGGAAGCAGGTTGAGATTGAGACCTCTGAGCTGGAGGTTGTTGCGAGTTTCAATCAGCCGCTGGCTGAGGTTTTTTGGAAAGACAGTTGGCCTGAGATCCGCCTTGGCGGTTATCGCTACGGCAGAAGAGATATTGAACACCCGCTTTATTTGAATCTCATGCAAACCACTCCTG
>CAJXTQ010000122.1 GCA_913060985.1 uncultured Micrococcales bacterium
TTGGTGTTTTGCTCATCTTCAAAGTAGCCCTTGAAAACTCCTGGCCCACCAACCAAAAGCTCTCCCGTAGCCTCACCTTGCAGTTCTTCATTGGTGACCGGGTCGACTACCTTGACAGAAACATGCGGATAGGGTCTTCCCGCAGATCCAATTCGCTTGGTTGCATCCTCATCAGCAAGACACAAAACATTGGGGCTGGCCTCTGTAAGGCCATAACCCTGAGTCAGGGCAACTCCACGCTGATGCCAGGTTCTCAGCAGTGGCTCGGGCATTGGTGCTCCGCCGACTATTGCGTGCTTCAAGGATGAAAGCTCGGTTTTGTGGAAATCTGGATGTTCAGCCAAAAACAGATAGTTTGCAGGAACACCCATCATGCTGGTGATCTTGCGCTGCTCAATCAGATGCAGCACCCTTCCCGCATCAAAAGTTCTTTCGAGCACAACCGTGGCACCCATCCACCATCCAAGCAAAGGCTGAATGTTCCAACCGCCCGCGTGATACTGGGGCATAACACTCAACACAGTGTCCTCGCTTGTTATCTCTGCAATTCTGGACAAAGACAGATTCGTCCAGAAGCAATTGCTGTGAGTGAGAATCGGAGCCTTTGGTTTATCAACGGTTCCTGAGGTGAAAACAATCAGTAAATCGTCACTGTCTCTAACTTCTCTGATTACCTGCTCGGAGGAATTTGAGTTAGGCATAACTGACTCAAGGCCAACAACACCAAAAGAGGCGGTCGTTGGAGGCTCAATCAGTTTCTCAATAGCCTCTTTGGCGAGTGAGGAAAACTCATCCTCAACAACCAGCAACGCAGGTCGGACCATTTGAATCTGTTCGGCAACCTCTGACGAGCTAAGTCTCCAGCTGATTGGGACCAGAGCCAGCCCCGCCTTGGCGCACGCGAAGAACAGAACAACCTGGTCTGCGCTATTTCCACTTAGAGTGGCAATCCGGTCACCGACTGAATATCCATGGTCATAAAAAGACCTAGCAAGGTTTGTTGCTCTTCGATCTAGTTCTTTGTATGTGACCAGCACACCACGATCGTCAATGGCAACTCGATCGGGTGTTGCCAAAGCCCGATCAGTCGTCCATTGACCTATGGTGTGCAGTGAGCTCATGTTTAGCTCAACTCCTTTAGTTTCGCCTTGCGTCCAGAGGCAATTCTTCTGCCGATTCCCGCAAAGCCACCTGGCAAGAACAATACGACCAATATGAAGATTGTTCCAAGAATAAATAGTGGCTCTGAAAGAGGGATTGCCAAAAACTCTGGAAGCTCCTTGATCTCCGGCGAGCGTGCGAAGGCAGTCAATCTTTGCTCAAGAAGAACATAGACCATCCCACCAATCATCGCTCCCCACCTTGATCCAACTCCACCGAGCACGATGATTACAAGGATTGTCAGAGTTAGATCCGCCGAGATATTCTCAGGACTGGTTCCGCTTTGCAAAACCAAATAAACCATTCCAACCACAGCAGCCATCACTCCTGCAGCTGTAACCGCAATAAGTTTCGGCTGCAGTGGTTTGATTCCCAATACTCGGACCCTGAGTTCGTTTTCTCTAATGGCTGCAACAACGTGACCCGCCCGAGACCTCTCAACCCAGGCCGCTGCCAAGAAACACAGCACCATCACAATCAATGCAACCCAGTAAAGATTTCTTGTGTTGAATACTCCAACCAAGAACTCAGGCACATTAGCAATATTCAGAGGAAGCCCTTCTTCACCGTTGGTGAACTGACTGTTTCTCCTAATCAGCACGCTTCCAGCTTGGGCAAAAGCCAGGGTAACCATCGCAAAGGCTATACCCGTCACCTGCAAGGAGACAAAACCGAGCAAGAAGGCCGCCAATAGGGCAATTGCAAAAACAATCACCATGGCTGGGAGCAGTTGAAGATTGGTTTCCCGAAGAAGGATGCCAAGACCGTAACTTCCCATCGCCAAATACAAGGCGTGACCGAAGCTTAGAAGTCCAGCGACTCCAAGCAAGAGGTGATAGCTCAATGCCATTGAGCCGATGAGCATGGCAAGAGCAAGCAATTGAAGTGATCCGGGAGACCAAGTTGGTCCAGGAAGAATTCCAGGTATAGAGATGTTCAAGACCGGCAATAAGGCCATCACCACAATCAGCCCTAGAGCAACTAGCGTGGATGGACGCTTGATAAAGCTAACTATCTTTTCCATTAGTGGGCCCTCTTTCCAAGCAATCC
>CAJXTQ010000123.1 GCA_913060985.1 uncultured Micrococcales bacterium
AATTCAAAGTTCTGGTCGTATTGCTCAAGAAACTCAATCATCTCGGAAGCTTCTCGACCGGTTGCAGTAATCACCACAAATGGCTGCTTACTCCCAATTACCCTCGGCATATCCGCCACCAAAAAAGGATGTGATCCAAGGGAGGCGATGATGGTTGAGGAGTCTTTTTTGGCTGATGCCTCAAATTTTGAGTAGGGGTAACCCTCGGAGATTTTTTCACCTAGGGGCCTAACACTCACCCCAGAATCCTACTCTTTAGGCGAGTGCAGTTTCTGCATGGCTACCTGCATGCCCTCCGAAATAACCACCTGAACAGCCTCTGCAGCCAAAGTGATATTCAAACCCAGATCTTTTTTCTCGCTTGTTGAAAAATCTTTCAAAACATATTCCGCTGTAGGCATTTGCCCCGGCGGTCTTCCGATGCCAAAACGCAGCCTGTGGAAATCGGCACCCGAAGCGGCAATTATGTCCCGCAGGCCGTTGTGACCCGCATGCCCTCCGCCGGTTTTCAGTTTCAGAACACCGTAGTCAAGATCAAGCTCATCGTGAATCACCAACAGGTTTTCAATCGAGAGGTCGAAGTATTTCAGCAACGAACTCACCGGCCCACCGGAGCGATTCATGAAACTGGCAGGTTTTGCCAAAACCACTTTCTGGCCAGCAATGGTTTTTTGAACGATGCTGGAATTGGTTCGGTGAGATTTGAACTTCTCACCGGCCAATTCATCCAGCACCAGCTGACCGATGTTGTGTCGGTTATTTTCATACTTGGCCCCGGGGTTTCCTAGCCCCACGACCAACCAAGAATTATTCGTCCTCTGACGACTCTTCAGCAGCACTCTCGGCTGATTCCTCGGTTACCTCTGCCTCTGGCTCTTCAACTGCAGCTGCGCGGGTCTCGGAGACGACTGCTACGTTCTCATCCATCGCAAGCTCAAGCTTCACGCCTTCTGGGATTACTAGATCGGAAACCAGGTAGTGGTGACCGGCAGCATTTTCTTTGCTGATGTGAAGTTCTACATACTCAGGAATTGCGGTTGCCTCAGCCTCCATTGCAACGAAGTTGTGAACAACATCGACAACTGTTCCACCCATTGGCTCTCCAACAACGTGGACAGGAACCTCAACGTGCACCTTCTCACCCTTTTTGACCTCTACTAGGTCAACGTGCTCGATTTCCTGCTTCACGGGGTCTTTCTGGGCACTCTTTACCAGCACCAGCTCGCTCTTTCCGTCAATCTTTAGCTCCAAAATTGCGTTTTTGGTTCTAAGTGCGAGCATGGTTTCTCTTGATGGAAGTGAGATGTGACGGGTTGCGTTGCCGTGACCGTAGATCACTGCAGGAGTCTTGCCCGCTGCGCGCAGCTTACGGGCGGCACCTTTTCCAAAATCATTTCTTACATCAGCGTCAAACTTGTGATCACTCATTATTTTTTATCCTTTGTTGGTGGTCTATCAACTCAGGCGTGAGGACTGGCCATACCAACCACCCCGTCGATAACGGATATAAATCCCTCGCCGTTGTTCGCTGTGAATACTAGCCGATTTTGTTAATCCTGGAAAGACCAATTCTTAGAAGCATCACTGTTGCGGTCACCAATACTCCGATTATCAAAGAATCCAGGGGAACGGAAAAACCAATTGCCAAACAAAGGAGTAGTCCAAACACCCAGATAGACCTCGGCCTGAAACCAGGCTCTTTTGGTTGCCTGTAGGCGGCAAGATTCGCCACCGCATAGTAGGTCAGGATTGAAAAAGAGCTGATGCCAACAGCCCAAACCAAGTTTCCGCTGAGGACCAAAACGACTACCACCAGACTAATGACGATCTCTGCAAACCAAGGGGCATTACCAGGCCCACCCCGGAGAGCAAACAGCTTTGGAAGCTCGCCATCCTCGCCCATAACCGATGCGGTTCTGCTCATCCCCGCCAAAAGGGCAAGCAATGATCCCAAAGATGCAATTCCAGCAACCGCAATCACTGCCTCAGCTGGGAAACCTGGAATTGAGGTTTGTAGGAAATCAACCATTGGTGCAATTGAGAACACAAGCTGATTTCCTAAAACCGCAGGCATTACAAAAGAAAGACCCAAGTAAATTGCAAACACAATAGAAAAAGAAATGCCGACTGCAATTCTGGTATTTCTTTTTGAATCAATCAGCTCATCCCCCAGTGTTGCGACTCTGGCGTAA
>CAJXTQ010000124.1 GCA_913060985.1 uncultured Micrococcales bacterium
GATGGAGTTTATCCAAATATAAAACTGCCAAAGATGCTTGCAAGCAGTGAGATGTCCAAGCAAGACCGTGGATTCACCCAAGAATTGAGCTATGGCACGCTTCGCATGCAGTCACTCTACGACGCTCTGATTGATTTCACCACAGACAAACAAGATCTAAACATAGAGGTTCGACTTGCGCTCAGGATGGGGTTGCACGAGCTGACTAATATGCGAACTGGCGACCATGCGGCTGTCGATCAGTACGTGGAGCTTACTAAAATGCAGCTCCCGAAGGCCTCTGGTCTTGTAAATGCTGTGCTGAGAAGGATAAGCAGAGAAAAGGATGAGTTGATTAGAACTGTTACTAGTGACGGCAATGACTTAGCAACTACCTTTGCTCACCCCAGATGGATCGTTGATGCGCTTTCGAGCAGTCGAGAGATGGATAACGCAGGGGATGTCTCAAGCCTTCTTGCCGAGAATAATGTGTCTCCAAAACCACAAATGATTGCCCTCCCGCCACATCCTCTGCCGCAGGGAGCTAAAACACTTCAGCTCAGCAAGCTTGGATTTGAACATATTGAGGGACTCGATAACAGTGTTTACAGATATCAAGACCAGGGAAGCCAGCTTGTCACCCAAATAGCTGCAGATGCAGCCCCAAACGGAAATTGGTTGGATATGTGCGCTGGACCTGGAGGAAAAGCTTCATTGCTTGCAGCAATTGCAGCTCAAAGGGATAGTCATTTGACCGCAATCGAGCTTTATCCACAAAGGGCAAACCTGGTTCGCCAAGCTCTTGAGGGTTTTTCAAACGCTGAAGTTCACGCAGCTGACGCAACCGAATTCAAATACCCAAAGAAATACCAGCTGGTATTGATTGATGCTCCCTGCACAGGCTTGGGAGCGCTTCGAAGGAAGCCAGAATCAAGAAACAACAAGCAGCCCACCGACGTGCAGGAACTAAACAAGATTCAAAAACGCTTATTGGAGACTGCCGCTTCTGTTACCGAGAGTGGTGGAGTCATTGCCTACATCACGTGTTCACCGGTGATTGAGGAAACAACTGCGATAGCACGGTGGTTTCTGGATTCCCATCAGGAGTTTGAAATTCTGCCGTGGTTTGACTTCGCAGACATTGAGGCAAACCGCAATAGAAAAACCCTTCAGCTATGGAGTGACAAGCACAATTCGGATTGCATGTTTCTCGCCCTATTCAAAAAGAGCTAAGGTGTTTTTATGAGAATCAACCCATCAATTCTGAGTGCTGATTTTTCAGACATGGCAAACCAGTTGGCAAGCATTGCCAGCGCGGATATGGTTCATGTGGATGTTATGGATAGCCATTTCGTTCCAAACCTCACATTTGGACTTCCAGTTGTCAATAATTGGAAAAAAGTAAGTCCACTCGACTTCGATGTCCATCTGATGATTGATGATCCAGACCACTGGGCGCCCAGATACGCTGAGGAGTCAGAGATGGTGACATTTCACATTGAAAGTGCAAAGCAACCTGAAAAGATTATTGAGAAGATACGTGAAATGGGTAAGCGGGTTGGCATTGCGCTCAAACCGAATACTCCAATAGACCCTTATAGAGAACTGATACCAAACCTTGATCAGGTCTTGGTGATGACAGTGGAGCCAGGCTTTGGGGGTCAAAAATTCATGATCGAGGTGTTGCCGAAAATACGTCAAGCCAGAGAGCTAATTGACTCCGAAAACCCCAGTTGCTATTTGCAGGTTGATGGCGGAATCAACCTTGAAACAATTGATATGGCCAAGGAAGCAGGGGCTGACACCTTTGTAGCGGGAAGTGCAGTATTCGATGGGATTGACCCCGCAAAGGCAATAGAAGGCCTAAGGGCGCGGTTGAACGGGTAGTCTTAACTGCATGACTTCCTTCAATGAGCTCTATCGACTAATAGAGAGTCGCAAAATAACACCAGTTGAGAACAGTCGCACTAATCAGCTGTTTGAACTTGGCGTGCATGAAATAGGAAAAAAGTTGGTCGAAGAGGCGTCTGAAACTTGGATGGCTGCGGAGTATGAGACAAAGGACGCTTTAGCGCTGGAGGCCAGTCAGCTGATTTATAACTTGCAAGTGTTATTGGTCGCGAAGGGCGTTACCCTCGCAGAAATTGAGGAAAAACTCTGATGTTGAAAGTTGCGGTGCCAAACAAGGG
>CAJXTQ010000125.1 GCA_913060985.1 uncultured Micrococcales bacterium
GTCCGCGCTCAATCACTTTTGATGGGTCGATCTCGTAAACGCCCGTTTCGCTACCTAGAATTACCAGGCCATCATCGGTAACCATGTAGCGACCAGGGCGCAAACCATTTCGATCCAATGTTGCTCCGACAAGACTTCCGTCAGTGAAGGTAACGCTAGCTGGTCCATCCCATGGCTCCATCAAAAGGCTGTGGTACTCGTAGAATGCCCTGAGTTTGGGATCCATGTCCTTTTGCTTCTCCCAAGCCTCCGGAATCATCATCATGATTGCATGAGGCAAAGATCTGCCTGAAAGGTGCAGCAATTCCAAAACCTCATCGAAACTCGCAGAGTCACTTGCCCCTGGTGTCACAATTGGCCTCAGTGGGTTCAAGTCCCCTATCTCTGGGCTCTCCAGAGTTTCTTCTCTAGCACGCATCCAATTTGTGTTGCCTTTGACAGTGTTGATCTCACCGTTGTGGGCGATAAGCCTAAATGGGTGGGCCAGCGGCCATGAGGGAAAGGTGTTGGTACTGAAACGTGAGTGAACAAGCGCCATTTTTGATTCAACTCTGGTGTCCTGCAGGTCCTTGTAGAAAGGCTGCAACTGAAGGGTCGTGAGCATTCCCTTATAAACGATTGTCCTGCATGAAAGCGTGGGGTGGTAGAGACCTAATTCACGCTCGCTCCGCTTGCGTGCTCTGAAAAGCATTCTCTCTAGTTGCAGATCACTCTCGCCGTTGTTTCCAACAATAAAAACTTGCCCGATATGAGGCATTGCGTCTCTAGCCAAATCTCCTAAGACCTCGGGATTTGTCTCGATTTCTCGCCAGCCCAGGACATTTAGCCCCTCTTGCTTTGCAATAACCTCAAATGCATTGCGCTCCTGAAGGCGCTTTGCCTGGTCAGTGTCTTCAAAAACTAGACCTGCACCGTAAGAGCCGGCTTCAGGGAGTTCAAAAGATGTAACTTCTTTGAAAAACGAGTGAGGTATTTGTAAAAGTATGCCGGCACCATCTCCGGTTCCAGCATCACTGCCCACAGCACCTCTGTGCTCCAAGTTGCATAGGGAGCCAAGTGCGGTCTGCACAATGTCATTGCCACCATAGCCGCGAAGAGTTGCAACCATCGCCACACCACAAGCGTCCTTTTCGTAGGTCGCGTCATACAGATCAGTGGTCTGCGGGTAGTTGCTAAATCTCCAAAATGGGCTAGCGGTCATTAAAACTCCGATCGTCTATATCGGGGCGACATTGGCCCGAAGTTTTACTCTAGTTAACTTACTTTGGCTCTGCAGTTAGTTCTGCATCTGAATCCGCTACCTTTTGGGTTCGGAATATGGAGCTCTCTATGCCCCTATGCCTGTAGTGCTGGACAATGATAATCGTCAGACCGATGATTATGCCAACAATCGCGGACCAAATATTTATCCTCAGACCAAGGATAATCTCGCTTGGATCAATGCGAATCGCCTCAATCCAAGCTCGACCGGCCGAGTAAATAATCAGATATAAACCGAAAAGTCTTCCGAACCTCATGTTGAAGCGTCTGTCAATGATCAGCAACAGGACGACGCCGGTGAGAGACCAAAGCATTTCATAGGCAAATGTGGGATGAAAGGTGACTCCATCTGGAAATCCCGCAGGATAAGCTGGATTGCTTGAAGGTATTTCCAGAGCCCAGGGCAAATCGGTTGGCAATCCAAACAATTCTTGGTTGAAGTAGTTTCCCCATCTGCCTATTGCCTGAGCCAGCAAAAGCCCAGGGGCTATTGCATCAGCCAATGACCAGAACTTTATACCCGCCTGTCTGGCACCAAAATACGCACCAACTGCACCCAGAAGAAGGGCCCCATAAATGGCTAAACCACCTTCCCAGACGTAGAAAATTGCCAAGAAATCCGCACCTTGATAAAAATAATCCCTTGGGTGTGTAGCAACGTGAAAAAGCCTTCCACCCAAGATTCCAAAGGGGACCGCCCAAAGAGCAATATCAAGCATCACGCCTCGCTCAGCGCCACGCTTGTGCAGGCGATAATCACTTAGCAGAACTGCTAAAACTATTCCAGTCAAAATGAATAAGGCGTAGAAGTGCAGCCTAAGAGGACCGAGGTCGATGTAGGAAATTTCTGGGGAGGGTATTGAGCTAATCACGCTGTAATTCTAAGCCC
>CAJXTQ010000126.1 GCA_913060985.1 uncultured Micrococcales bacterium
TTCGGGTTTTTTGCGAAGTAATCCTGGTGATAGCTCTCCGCTTCATAAAAAACATTTAGTGGAACTACCTCTGTGACTATCTGGTCGCCCCAGATTGACTTAGCCCTCTCAATCGCTTGTTCGAATAATTCCTTCTGCTCTTCCGAGGTATACATCATGCTGGAACGGTATTGAGTTCCAACATCAGCGCCCTGACGATTCAACTGAGTTGGGTCATGCAGTGTAAAGAAAATATCCAAAATGCTCTCACTGGGGACCTGCTCAGGATCAAAGCTGACTTCCAGCACTTCGGCATGACCGGTATCGGCGTAGCAGACCTGTTCATAAGTCGGATTTTTGGTGTGGCCTCCTGCGTAACCAGCTATCGAAGAGGTCACTCCTCTAACATTTCGGTAAACAGCGTCCAAACACCAAAAACATCCACCACCGAGCACGAATTTTTCCATGTTTCTACTCTAAACTTCTCTGGTGCTATTTCTAAATTCTTTGGTCATGAGTTGACCCAGCGGCACCCACTGCTGGGGGTATTTTATGCAGTGTTGGCAGCCTTTTTATTCGGCATAAATGGAGCCACTTCAAAGGTTGCAATTGCAACTGGTCTCACTCCTGAACAGGTTGTTTCGGTTAGGACTCTAACCGCTGCAATGCTTGCCCTAACCTGGGCGCTTGCAAGAAATCCCAGATTGCTCCTGATTAATCCACGAGATCTTCCCCGGTTGATGATCTTGGGTGTGATTGGAGTTGGAGGTCTGCAGTGGACATATTCAATCGGTGTCTCGAATTTGCCAGTCGGAATTGCCCTGCTGATCGAGTACACCGCTGTAATCATGATTCCAGTAGCGACTTTCCTATTCTTCAAAGAAAAAGCAAGGCCTCAACTCTGGATCGGCGCTTTCATGGTGATCATCGGGCTAGTTCTAGTCAGTGAAATCTGGGGAGGTGGCTTAAACCCCACAGGCGTTATCTTTGCCTTTGGGGCAGCCCTCTGTCTCACCTATTACTTCATCGGAGCAGAGCGAATTCAAAGACGCGTCAGCACCACCGCGGTGATGGTCTATGCAATTGGCACGGCTGCAATACTGTTTTTTATTTTTGCCGACTGGGGAAGTTTAGAACCCGGTGCCCTTGGTCAAACAGTAAACCTGATGGGTAACTTAGACGGGTTCGATGTTCCGCAGTGGTGGCTGATGATTTGGCTTGGAATCATGGGTGCATTCTTGCCAATGCTTTTCACCTATCTTGCCGTCAGGCACATTTCATCAACGGTTATGGGCGTGATTTCAACCAGCGAGGTGCTATTTGCATTTCTGTTCGGATTTCTCTGGCTTGGGGAGACAATTGGCATCATCCAAACCATCGGGGGTATCGTGGTCTTAGTAGGAATATTGATTGCGCAAACCTCACGAGTTAGGCGTTTAGATCGAAGGAATGGAGAAATCAATGTCAACAGTCGACCTAACACTGGAGGACTTCGAGAAGACAGTACTGTCTGAGGGAATTACCTTTGTAGATTTTTGGGCAGATTGGTGCGGCCCATGCAAGTCATTTGCGCCGATTTTCGAGAAAGCCAGTGAAGACAACCCGGATATGACCTTTGCAAAGGTTGACACCGAGGCTGAGCAGCAGCTTTCACAAATGGCTGGCATCTCATCGATCCCGACACTAATGATCTTCCGCGATGGAATTTTGCTATTCAACCAGCCTGGAGCTCTGCCAGCGCCAGCTCTGGAGGAGCTAATTGGCAAAGTCCAGGAGTTGGACATGGACGAGGTGCGAGCGGAAATCGCCAAAGAGCAAGCCAAGGGTGAAGAATAATTCACTAGCCATGCTGGCCACTGTGGCCGGCGTTGGTGTGCTTGCATGGTGGGTGGGGTTTTTTGATCCCCAAACCTGCTCCCCCGATGTTCAGCAGGAGGGCTGGACCTCTTGCGAACAGATTGCAAATCAACAAGCTATTGCTTTTTGGATTTTTATAGCAGCGCTGGTGGTGGGGGTGGTAGTAACTACTATCTCTTCCCGGCGAAAAAAATAGCTCCCAGATTCTCTGGGAGCTATTTCTATTTCCGGATTTACTGCTTCAATCCCTCTGAAACCAACCAATCATTGGCGATATC
>CAJXTQ010000127.1 GCA_913060985.1 uncultured Micrococcales bacterium
CAGTCCATGCCGGCACTTGCACTTGCAAGCAAAGTAATGAGCAAGGCTGAAAAAGCTGGAATTTTGGAGAAATCTGAAACACCTGCAATTCCAATGGAGACCGAGCAGGATCTGGGCAAGATGCTGCTTGCCATTGTCAGTTCCGCACGGAGTGTGGGTCTTGATCCAGAGCGCGCACTCAGAGAGGCAACCAGAGAGCTGCAGGTTGAGATAAGGCAGGCAGAGATTGATGAGCAATTGGATGCTGGAGTTATCGGCAAGGTAATCGATGACTAAGAGCAGGTTTGTGGGAAACTAACCAGATGGCCAAACAAATTTCATCGCCCAGGGGCATGCGAGATTTTCTCCCTGCGGAAAAGTCACGCCGAGAAAGAATCCTGGCTGAAATATTGGCGGTTTATCAATCCCGCGGCTTTCAATCCATTGAGACCCCAGCTTTAGAAAACTTGGATCGCCTTCTCAGCGGCCAGGGCGGGGATAACGAAAAGTTAGCTTTTCAGGTTTTGAAGCGTGGAGAAGAGCTAGAAAAGGCCATCCAGCAGGGTGATTCCTTGGCAGATCTTGGACTTAGGTATGACCTAACTGTTCCATTGACCAGGTTTTATGCATCAAACCAGGCAGAACTACCAAGAGTGTTCAAAGCCCTGCAGACAGGGCCTGTATGGCGCGCGGAAAGGCCACAAAAGGGTCGTTACAGGCAATTCAATCAGTGCGATATCGACATTTTGGGCGAGCAATCCACCGATGCTGAGCTGGAGCTACTCAGCGCTTCACTGGAGGTTTTGCAGGTTTTAGGACTTGATGATGCAATGATCAGGGTGAATCACCGAGGCTATCTCAATCGAGTTATGGATGAGCTTGGCGTGAGTGACTCCGCCGGGGTTTTGATCACGGTGGACAAGCTCGACAAAGTTGGAATTCAGGGTGTTGAAAAAGAACTCTCTGAGAAATATGACCAGCAGTTAGCCACCAATGTCGTCGGTTGGCTATCTGCAGACTCAGCCCAGCCAGACGAGCTTTCAGAGATTGTCTCTCTTAGTAGCAAAATCAAATTCGATAAAACCCTGGTGCGAGGAATGGGTTATTACACCGGAGCAGTATTCGAAATTGAGCACCCGGCCAGCGGTCAATCAATTGGTGGCGGCGGTCGTTACGACGGAATGGTCGGTCGATGGCTTGGAAAAGATGTCCCAGCGGTAGGCATATCTCTTGGCTTTGAGCGAGTGGTTGATCTGGTGAGCAAAGAGTTCTCAACTGCAAAATCGCTTGTAATTATCTACGAGGACATAAATCTGGCACTAAAGATTCAACAGCAGGCAATTGCTGAAGGTTTTGATACCCGAATTGAAAAACGAGTGAAGAACACCAAGGCCCTGCTCGAGAGCATGCAGGCTCAGGGCTTTGGAAACTTTGCGATGCTTGCAGATGAACAAACGTTCACAAAGCTTGAGATTAAGCCATTGGGTTAGTCCCTATTGCTATGCTTTGAAGCGCTATGTAGCCCCACGTCCTTTCCCCGCAATAAGGAGTTAGTTTGTCCCTGATCGAAGCCATTGGCGCAAGAGAAATATTAGACAGCAGAGGAAACCCAACCATTGAGGTTGAAATTGCCCTCGATGATGGAAGTTTTGGCAGGGCTGCAGTTCCCTCCGGGGCATCCACTGGAGCTTTCGAGGCCCACGAATCCAGAGATGGTGGAGATCGCTACTTAGGTAAAGGTGTTACCAAAGCGGTTGAGGCTGTTGAGGAGCTAGATGAGCGCCTAGTTGATTTTGACGCCGTTGACCAGCGCTTGGTTGATTCGGCAATGATTGAAATCGATGGCACGGAAAATAAGTCTCGACTGGGGGCAAATGCCCTCTTGGGAGTTTCCCTGTCAACCGCCAGAGCTGCAGCCGAAAGCTGCGACCTGCCGCTATATAAATATCTAGGTGGACCAAACGCGCATGTCCTGCCGGTACCGCTGATGAACATCATCAATGGTGGCGCTCACGCCGACACTGGAGTGGATATTCAGGAATTCATGATTGCCCCGGTTGGAGCGGAGTCTTTCCGTCACGCCCTGCAAATTGGTGCAGAGGT
>CAJXTQ010000128.1 GCA_913060985.1 uncultured Micrococcales bacterium
TTGGCAATTACCTGAGCTATTTTGTCTGGAGTTATTTCTGACATCAGGGGTAAAGTCTAGCCCCGCTGAGCGAAAGCCGAGTGATACAGCGCCACTCCAGCGGCAACTGAAAGGTTCAAGGATTCGGCTTTTCCAAAAATTGGTATTGAAAACCGTTGGTCAACAGCTGCCAATGTCTCTTCACTCAATCCGTGTGCTTCATTTCCAAAAACCCATGCGTGTTTACTTTCTAGCTCAGCATCGTGAACGCTCGCACCTTCCATATCGGCTGCATATACTTTGTAGCCCAGATTCCGAAGCTCCCCCAGCGCTTCGATAGAGGAAACATTTTGGATTATTTCGACATTGAAAATGCTTCCAGCACTTGATCGGACCACTTTCGGGGAAAAAACGTCCACGCTACCGCTGCCTATCAACACGGTCCCGGCCCCGGATGCATCTACTGTTCTGATAATTGTCCCCAGGTTTCCCGGGTCAGAAACATGTTCAAGAAAAATTGCTGGTGTTCCTAAAATTCTCGGCTCAAAACTGGGAAGCTTACAGATTGCAATCACCCCCTGCGGAGTGTTCGCATCCGCCATCCGCTCTACTTCTTCTTCGCTCACGACCTCCACAGCTTCGGGGGCTAATTTTGCCGTTAGTTCTTGATTCTTCCAGGCAAACTCATCGGTCAAGTAAACCGTTTCAATCCAGCGTTGGTTGCCGACCAAAACACGCAAAGACTGAGCACCCTCAGCAAAAAAGCGCCCAGATTCAACCCGGGCGCTTTTCTTTGCTAGAGATTTGACCCAACGAAGCTGGGCTTTAGTTATGCTCACTAACCAGCTTTCGGAGCGTTTACCTGAGCTGGAAGAGCAGACTTTGCTGTCTCAACAAGTTTTGCAAAAGTTGCTGGCTCGTTGATTGCAAGCTCTGCAAGCATTCTGCGGTCCACCTCGACGCCTGCCAGGTTTAGACCCTGAATGAAACGGTTATAGGTCATTCCGTTCTGTCTTGCTGCAGCGTTGATTCTCTGAATCCAAAGCCTTCTGAAATCGCCCTTGCGATCTCTTCTGTCGTTGTAGGCATAGACCAAAGAGTGCAATACCTGCTGCTTCGCCTGACGATATAGCCTCGAGCGTTGTCCTCGGTATCCGCTGGCGCGCTCGAGTGCAACGCGACGCTTCTTGTGTGAATTAACTGAATTCTTAACTCTTGCCATTATTCATTTCCTCCTAGCGGCCAAGCTGCTTTTTTAGTTTTTTGACATCAGCTGCGCTAACAACCTGGTCCTGGTTCAAACGACGCTTGCGCTTTGAAGGCATGTGCTCCAGGTTGTGACGCATGTTAATCTGCTGCTTCATCAACTTGCCACTACCTGTGAAGCGAAAACGCTTTTTGGTGCCCGAGTGGGTCTTCATCTTTGGCATTAGTTCTCCTCGTTTTTCTGCTCAGCTTTTTGCTGGGCTTTTGCTGCTCGCTTGGCTTCTGCTCGAGCCTCAGCCTTGTTCTTGATCGGCGCCAAGACCATAACCATGTTTCTCCCATCTATCGAGGGGGTCGATTCGACAGTGCCGAATTCGGAGACCTCCTCCGACAGTTTCTGCAAAAGCTTCACTCCCATCTCTGGTCGCGACTGCTCCCTGCCCCGAAACACAATCATGACTTTTACCTTGTCGCCCGCCTTTAGGAATTTTGTAACCTGACTCAATTTGGTCTGATAGTCGTGGTCATCGATTTTCAGGCCAAACCTGATGCTCTTGAGCACCGTGTTTACCTGATTCTTTCTAGCCTCGCGAACTTTCTGGGCGGCTTCGTATTTGTACTTGCCGTAGTCCATCAATTTGGCAACTGGGGGTTTTGAATTCGGTGCAACTTCCACCAAGTCCAAATCACTCTCTCTTGCCAGAGTGAGTGCCTGCTCGATTGGAACAACCCCCACCTGTTCGCCTTTCGGTCCGACTAAACGTACCTCAGGAACGCGGATGCGCTCGTTGATTCTCGGGTCGCTGATTACTAGCTCCTTCTGGTTTCTAAATCAAGGCCGCGCACGCGCGCAGAAGGATCAAACTTTCTTACCCAACAGTCTTAGAATC
>CAJXTQ010000129.1 GCA_913060985.1 uncultured Micrococcales bacterium
AAGAAGCCGGGGCGAACCCCGGCTTCTTCCTAGAGAAAGGAACGAAATGAATGCCACACAACACTCAATCAGAGGGTATGGGTCATTACGGACATTTATCCACAGTTATCCCAACAGGCTCTTCATCTGCTTATAAATCATGTTGGCTGCTCCAACTGGGCTGAACCTGCTGTAGCGATCCATAAATGTTGCGTCCTTGCCGACGGTGATTCTTGGTTTTCCTGCCTCGAATGCCTCGACCATCTCTTTGGCTGCATCGGCTGCAGGCATTGGTTTGAAATTAGCTGACTGTTCTTCGCTTCCTGCAGGAACATCAATACCTGAGTTTGCAGTGATGTTGGTTGCAACAGATCCTGGGAAGACGATTGTGACACCAATGTTTGTGTCCATAAGCTCGCTTCGAAGACCTTCAGTGAAAAGCTTCACTGCGGCTTTAGATGCTCCATAAACACTTTGACCGGGAACCGGTGCGTAAGCGCCCATAGATGCAATGTTCATGATGTGTGCTTCTGGGCGCTCTGTAAGCTCTGGCAAAAATGCCTTTGTGAGTCCAAAGGTTCCCCAGAAGTTCACATCCATGACCTTCTCTGCCTGCTCACGAGTTAGCTCAGCAATTTTCACAAACGGCTGGATGATTCCTGCATTATTGACAAGCCCATCCACCTGCCCAAAAGCTTTGATTACCTTCTTTGGCAGGGCCTTCACTGCTGTTTTGTTTGTGACGTCAAGGACAAAGGTCTGCACCTGTCCTTGGGCCATTGACTTTGTTTGTTCGAGGTTTTCTTCATTTAAATCAACTGCAGCAACCCTTGCCCCCCTGGCTGCCATCTGCAGGGTCAGCTCTCTCCCCATTCCCGAGCCAGCTCCTGTGACAACGATTACTTTTCCATCCAGTTTCATTTTTTGCCTCCTACTTTTCACACTACTCCTGCAGGTTTATGGGAAACAAACTTGAGAGAATGCTCTCGTGAACAAATCTCTTTCGGTGGCAATAGTGGTCGGTATTGCCATTGGCTTGGCTGCCATTTTTAGCCAGCTTTTTGGAAATCTCCTAGCAATGCTGATTGCCGGACTTGCCCTGGGTTCAATGATTTTTGTCTTGCGGAAATATCCAAATAACTACAACGCAAGAGCTGTCATTGCAGCCCTTGGGTTGGTGTTTTTGATCGCTGCACTGGTTTCCATTGCTGGCATCGCTTTGACAATCATTGGAATTGCTGTGATTGCAGTTGGTAGCTTCTGGCTATTCAGAAGGCTGTTCAGCTAGGAAATCCTCAACTGCAACATCCAGTCTGTCGATCCAGCGTTGGTCAACTTCGTAGTTGTAGGTAATAACAACAGCACTTTGAGGGTTGCCTTCTTCGAGATACCACCAGGCACCTAGAAGTTTTTCTCCATCTGTTAGGTAGTTATAGCCATAGCGACCAAAGCTTGGGTCGTCATACTCAAGCGTGAAACCTCCTGGTTGAGGTCCAAAGTAGGTATTTTCAAGGTTGCCGGGTTCGCTTAGCAACAAAAACGGCCAGGCGGAGGTGAACTCTCTGGCATCAAAGATTAGCTCTGCTGTGTCATCGGCGGTGTTGATCCAAGCTGCTGAGTAGTTGTCTTTTTGGTCTGGGTTGTGAACAAGGATGACATTTCCCGTCTCTCCCCTGAGGGTTTCAACCATTCCCACCTTGTCAAACTGATCAAAGGTGTTTGCGGCAATTATTGCCGCATCCTCAATTGAGTCCACCGTTTGGTATTCACTTGATTCAACATCGGGTAGATCATCAGGCGTTAGTTGCTCAGTTTGAGGCTGCTCGGTCTGGTCTGATTCTTGCTGAGTCTCAGTTGTTTCTTCAGCAGTTGTTTCAGCTGCAGCGCACCCGGAGAGGATAAGCCCGCTTGCAAGCAGTATTGCTATTTTTCGCACCTGTGAAGTCTATTTCCAATAGGGGTTCTGATTTGAGACTGTGACTGAATTATCAGCCTTTTTTCGAAGCAAGGTCTTCAATTGCGTCAACACTTGGACCAACCAAATCCATCATTGGGCGTCCGAGCAGTGCTCCATAGAAACTTCTGCTGAT
>CAJXTQ010000130.1 GCA_913060985.1 uncultured Micrococcales bacterium
AAAAAGCAGCCAGGCTTGAAGTATCGGTTTTACCTTGTAACGGTTTTGTGGGTGGTGTTTTTCAGTCTCAGGCTGGCTGTTCAATTGCCTCTCTATTTCGCCGGGGCGATTGAAGCACTCGCTACCGCAAGGCTTGTTATGGGTGCACCCATGTATGCACTCCTTCTAGTTATAAGTTGGTTGATACTCAAAGCGGTGTTTTTACAAAAGCGGTAGATTTGTCGCAGGGAAACAATAAGGAGTGTCATGGCTAACAGCTTCGATGCGAAAAAGAAACTAAATGTAGCTGGCAAGGAATACAGCTACTTCGACATCAATAAGGCAAGCGTCAAAAAGCTTCCGTACAGTCTCAATATTCTGCTAGAGAATCTTCTCAGGACTGAAGATGGCAAGAACATCACCAAAGACCACATAAATAAGCTGGCAAATTGGGATGCAAAGGCCGAGCCAAGCGAAGAGATTCAGTTCACTCCGGCTCGAGTCATCATGCAGGACTTCACGGGCGTTCCCTGTGTGGTTGATTTAGCGACCATGCGCGAAGCAGTTGCAGAGTTGGGTGGAGATCCGCAGAAGATCAATCCACTTGCCCCAGCAGAGATGGTAATCGACCACTCAGTTGTGATTGATGTTGCAGGTACTGCTGATGCAGCTGAGCGCAATGTCGAATATGAATACCAGAGAAATGGCGAACGCTACCAGTTCCTTCGTTGGGGACAGGGTGCATTCCAAGACTTCAAAGTTGTTCCTCCCGGCACTGGAATCGTCCACCAGGTAAATATCGAGTACCTCGCGCGCACAGTGATGGCAAGAGAGGTTAATGGCGAACTGATGGCCTACCCGGACAGCTGCGTGGGAACTGACTCGCACACCACCATGGTCAATGGTCTTGGTGTATTGGGCTGGGGAGTTGGAGGAATTGAAGCCGAGGCTGCAATGCTTGGGCAGCCTGTTTCAATGCTGATTCCAAAAGTTGTCGGATTCAAGCTGACCGGTTCAATACCAACCGGCGCAACCGCAACTGACGTTGTGCTGACAATCACTGAAATGCTGCGTAAGCACGGTGTTGTAGGAAAGTTTGTTGAGTTCTATGGCGAAGGTGTTGCAAGTGTGCCTCTTGCAAACCGAGCAACTATCGGAAACATGTCCCCAGAATTTGGCTCAACCGTTGCAATTTTCCCCATCGACGAGGTCACACTTGATTACCTGCGTCTAACCGGGCGTACTGAGGAGCAAGTTGCTCTTGTCGAGAGTTACACCAAGGCTCAGGGCCTATGGCACGACCCAAGCAGTGAGGCTGAATATAGCGAGTATCTGGAATTGGATCTTTCAACTGTCGTTCCATCTATTGCAGGACCCAAGCGTCCACAGGATCGAATTGAGTTGGACAAGGCAAAGCAAAGCTTTGAGAAGGACCTGGCAAATTACGCCCCAATGGCTTCCAATCCAACTCCTGTGAAGGGCAAGGAATTTGCCGTTGACAATGGTTACGTCTCCATCGCAAGCATTACCTCCTGCACCAATACCTCCAACCCATCAGTGATGATGGCCGCTGGTTTGCTGGCCAAAAAGGCTGTCGAAAAAGGCTTGACCGCGAAACCTTGGGTAAAGACCTCTTTGGCACCTGGAAGCAAGGTGGTCACCGATTACTACGAAAAGAGTGGACTAACTGACTACCTCGACAAGCTTGGTTTTCAGTTGGTCGGATACGGTTGCACCACCTGCATAGGTAACAGTGGACCGCTAGACCCAGCAATCAGTGAAGCGATTCAGGAGAATGACCTTGCTGTAACAAGTGTTCTCAGCGGAAACAGAAACTTTGAAGGTCGAATTAATCCCGACGTGAAGATGAACTACTTAGCATCTCCACCGCTTGTCATTGCGTACGCGCTGGCCGGAACAATGGATTTCGATTTCGAGAATGACGCCCTGGGAACTGATTCCGAAGGCAACGAGATCTTCCTGAAGGACATATGGCCCTCACCAGATGAAGTCCAGCAAACAATCGATAGCTCGATCAGCAGTGACATGTTCACGCACGAGTATGCATCCGTTTTCGATGGTGATGAGC
>CAJXTQ010000131.1 GCA_913060985.1 uncultured Micrococcales bacterium
AGGCTCTCCGCTTGCGAGTAGGGGGTTGCTGGATCACCGGTTGTTCCAATAACCAAGGGTGTTGCATCGGTGGCGACTGCAAAATTTAGCTTTTCTGAGGGCGGCTCCCCAGGCCACTCAGCACACATCAGGTGACCGTCCTGCCAAGACTCACCAAAGATTTCGCTGAGACCGAGTAATTCTTCATTCAATTCCTCAACCGCTTGAGGATCTGAACTCAGTCGATCATCGGCGCAATTGATTGCGATGTTGGCATCAATCAAGTTTCCTCGGTAGCTTCCGTCATTTTCACGCTCGTTATAGAAATCAGCAAGAAAGAGCATTCTTGCGGCATCTCCATCCAGCAAGTCAGCAAAGGCATCAGAAAGAATTGGCCAAGCAGATTGCTGATAGAGAGCAGCAATGATCCCCGTCACTAAGCCAGATGTTGTGAGCTCTCTCTGGCCCACGGTACTCGGCTGATTCGAGACGGAGTCGAAAATACTCTCAACTGTTTGCCTCGCACTTTCAATGTCAGATCCAAGTGGACAACCTTGCTCAACACAGTCAACTAAGTAGTTGTCGAATGCGTTATCAAAACCAATTAGCTGATTGATAGTCGACTGCCGAGCGCCAATTGTTGGATCAACCGCTCCATCCAAAACAAACCGACCAACCCGATCTGGAAAGAGGGCGAGATAGGTTGCGGCCAGCTCTGTCCCGTATGAATAACCAATGAAGTTCACTCGCGGGATATCCATCAATCCTCGAATGAGCTCTAGGTCTCGAGCTGTGTTTCTGGTTCCAACATATTCAATGATTGCACCCGAATTCTGTTGGCAGTTTTCGACATAGGAATCAATTAGGGCTTTTGATTGCTCTGTGGAGGAAGCTTGGCCATAAAGCAGCTCGTCTTTGAGATTGTTATCGGGGCAATTTATTGCGGTTGACTCACCAACTCCCCTTGGGTCAAAGGTCACCAAATCAAAACTGTCAACAATTTTGTTTGTTGCGATGTCGGCACCGCGGTCAAGCATCCACTGGTTTGCACTCACCCCTGGTCCGCCTGGATTCAAAAAAACCACTTCATCCGTGCTTGGGTTGTTCAGTCGCAACAGTGACAGTGTGATTGATTGAAACTCGGGAAAATCCCAATCCAAGGGGGCAGAAATTGTCGCGCATTCATAATCCCCACAGGTCTCCCAACTAATTTCTTGAGTCAAGTAATCAATTGGACCAGGTTGCGGAGCCTGCTGCTGCTCCACGGGACCACAGGCTGAAATCACCACAACAGCAGGAATCAAAAGCGCAAGCTTTTTCAATTTCCCCAGCCCCTGAAAATCATCGAGGTGGCTAGGGCCTCCAAAACCAGCAGGTCTCTGACATTTCTCTCAATCCGCTCCCTAGCAATTCTGATTTCTTCCAGAATATTCAGTGTTTGCTCAACCTTGGTTGCCCGAGCTCTGAGTTCAACAGTGTCGCGGATTGACTCGTTGATTAGCTCCTCTCCCGACCCGAGCTGAACCCTTGCAATGTCGCGATAAACGCTTGCTAGATCCAACAAAATCCGGTCAAGGCCATCTCTGATAGCTCTGGTTTCACGCCTTTTTTGGTTATCTGTGACTGACTTCAGTTCACTTCGAAGTTGAGCAGGCACCTTGTCCTCTGGCCCCAAGCCAAGAGACGCCATCAGTGACAATTTCTCCTGCTCGGCCTCTTCTTGGGCCAAAGCCTCGCCATCTTTTTTTGCCAAATTCAGCCATTGCTCAGCGGCTCTAATTGCCTTACCAAGATCATTTATCTCCAGCGCTATCTCGATGCTCTGTGCTCTGCGTTGGCGAGCCTCGTAACTATTCGCCAGCCTGCGAGCCATGCCGATATGAGACTGGGACTCTCTGGCTGCAGTGACAGCAAGCTCTGGCTCGACACCTTCTTTTTCGATAAGTAGATTTGCAACCTCCTCCACGGAGGGAACAGAGAGGTTGAGCTTTCTCACCCTTGAGCGAATTGTTGGAAGCATGTCCATCTCACTTGGCGCACACAACAGCCAGATGGTTTTCTCGGGTGGCTCTTCCAAGGCTTTCAGCA
>CAJXTQ010000132.1 GCA_913060985.1 uncultured Micrococcales bacterium
CGCATGGTCACATTCTCAGTCAGGGAGCTAGTTGAGCGAAGTAGTTTTTGAGACTAATCCTGCCTTCATAGGTCAACTGGTTGGGCCAAATGATTCATATCTAAGGGAGCTTGAGAATCAGTTTGCCGATCTGCAAATTCTGCTCCGAGGTTCGAGTTGGAGTGTCAATGGCGAAGAAAACCGCATTGAATCTCTAAGAAGAGTTCTAGGTCAATTGGAGGAGCTTATAGCGAGAGGTGATGCCATATCCCGAAGGGATGTGACTGAGCTTGCGCAGCTCTCAGACAGATCGGGTGAAGGTTTTACACCCAGTTATATATCGGCTGGAGAAAAACGAATCAGGGCCAAGACCTCTGGGCAGATGTCTTATCTGAAAAGCATTGATGAGCACACGGTCGTGTTTGGACTCGGACCGGCTGGAACCGGTAAGACCTACCTGGCAATGGCCAAGGCGGTTGAGGCACTGATGAATAAGCGCTGCAGTCGCATCATTCTTACTAGGCCTGCTGTGGAGGCCGGCGAACGTTTGGGTTACCTCCCGGGAACGCTAACGGAGAAAATTGACCCCTACCTGAGACCGTTATTCGATGCCCTGCAGGAGATGCTTCCAGCTGAGTCGCTAACTAAATTTCTTGAAAGCGGTGTTGTAGAGGTGGCCCCTCTTGCATATATGCGGGGAAGAACCCTGAATGACGCATTCATTATTTTGGATGAAGCACAGAACACAACCAGCGAGCAAATGAAAATGTTTTTGACCCGTTTGGGCTTCAATTCAAAGATGATTATTACCGGAGACACAACCCAGGTCGACCTTCCTGGTGGAAAAAGCGGACTGGCTGCTGCGGTCAAGATCCTTGCAAAAGTTGATGATCTACACGTATCCAGGCTCACCAGCAAGGATGTGGTCAGACATGAGCTGGTTACTCGCATCGTGAATGCCTACGAGGCCCACGATGACAATTGAAATAAACAATGAGTCGGATATCGAGGTCGAATCCGAACGACTTCTTGCAATGCTTAGGCACCATTTCTCGCACCTAAAAATCAGCAATCGGGCCGATCTCTCTGTTTTGTTCATAAATGAGGAACCGATGGAAGATCTTCACCTGAAATGGATGGACGAGCCTGGTCCAACTGATGTTTTGAGTTTCCCCATGGATGAACTTAGGCCTGGTAATACTGAGGCTGAAGGATTGCTTGGGGACATTGTGATCTGCCCACAGGTTGCAAGATTGCAGGCAGATGCGGCTGGACATAGTGAAACCGATGAGATTTTGCTGCTTGCCACCCACGGGCTTCTGCACTTGCTTGGTTTTGACCACGCGGAGCCAGAGGAAGAAGCCGAAATGTTTGGTCTTCAGAGAGAATTATTGGACTCATATCAAGCAGAGGAGCTGAGTTGATAGCCGCAATTGCCGTGCTGCCTATTTTGGTTGCGGTTTTTATGACCATCGCCGAAGCTCAGCAAAAGGTGACTGAAAAAGTTATCGATGGCGCGATTTACCTTCGCATGATGCTTTTTGCAATTGCCGGCGCGTTGATTGCCGCTGGTGGCTATTCGGTAATTGGAGGATGGTCGGTGCTGGTGGCCTTCGTGATCACCAGCTTGGCTTTGCTGCTTTCTCATTCAGTTGCAAAAAAATTGGCAGGCAACGGCTTTGCCGAGGGAGTTAATCGCTGGTTGCAGCGTTTCTATCTTGCCTGGCAGGAATTTTTCCAGCTGTTTTCTCTTCCGCAGGCTCCCGACCCTGAAGAGTTTGAGAAGGAGTTTTTGCAGTCAATCGAGGAGTTTGGGGAAACCGTGGTGCGTGAGGTAATGGTGCCAAGGATTGACATTCGAACAATTGACTCAGAGGAAACCCTAGAATCCGCGCTCAGTGCTTTCGTCTCAAGTGGACACTCTAGATTACCCGTCACAGGTGATGGCCCAGATGACATCAGGGGAGTGCTCTTTTTGAAAGACATAGCGAAGATCGTTTTGGAAAACCCCGCCAAGCTTCAAAGCGAAAAGGCCGAGCAAAATTCTCGTCAGGCTGTGTTTGTCCCAGA
>CAJXTQ010000133.1 GCA_913060985.1 uncultured Micrococcales bacterium
CTAGAGCTTTATAAATCCCAATCAGATTTCGTGCAGCCGGAGAGTGCCAAAAACGAAGTTGTATCTTTCGTTTCAAGAGGACTTGAAGACCTTTCAATTTCCAGGTCAAAAGAGAAATTTGACTGGGGGGTCGATATCCCCTGGGATGACTCTCACGTCACCTACGTTTGGTTCGATGCTTTGCTCAACTACATAACAGCGCTTGGCTACGGCGAAGATGAAACTCTTTTGAAGCGTTATTGGCCGGCCAATGTTCAGGTGGTTGGAAAAGACATTCTCCGATTCCACGCCGTTATTTGGCCTGCGATGCTTATGGCCGCAGGGCTTGAGCCCCCTAAGCAGGTTTTCGGACATGGCTGGCTACTGGTCGGCGGTGAAAAGATGTCTAAGTCCAAACTGACCGGAATTGCGCCCGAGCAGATAACTGATGTTTTTGGATCTGACGCCTTCCGTTACTACTTCATGCGAGCGATTTCATTTGGCTCTGACGGTTCATTTAGTTGGGAAGACCTTTCTGCGCGATATCAGGCGGAGCTTGCGAATGGGTTTGGAAACCTCGCCAGCAGGGTTGTCACCATGGTTGGTAAATACTTTGACTTCAAATTGCCCGAAGCAACTGAATATGAAGAGCCCGAGAAGCAACTGATTGCGATTGCGCAGGCTGCTGCACTGAATGCAGACAGAGCAATGGATCGAGGAGCCATTCACGAGTCAATTGCGGCAACCTGGACACTTGTGGATGAGCTAAATAATTACATCACTCAGCAAGAGCCCTGGAAGGTTGCAAAGGACGAAACTCAAAGAGATCGTTTGGCGACAATTTTGTATGCATCCTCGGAAGGGTTGAGAATTCTTTCCGTTTTATTGGCACCGATCATGCCAAAGGCGACCATCAAGCTATTTGCAAGTATTTGGCCTGGCCAAAATCTTGCCGAGCAAACCATTGCTGATGCTGCCCAGTGGGGAGGATTGCCCGCAGGTGTTGAATTTGCACCACTTGAAAGCCTGTTCCCGAGGATTGAGCAGGAATGAGCGATCCCATAAGGACTCGCAAACAGCCTAAGCCCCGGGAATACCCAGAGATTCCTGAGCCACTGATCGTTGGCACCTACGACAATCACACCCACCTGGAGATTGCAGACAGCGATAATCCGCTGAGTGTTGATCAACAGATTGAAAAGATGAAACTGGCAGGCATGCTGGGGGCAGTCCAAGTTGGCGTGACCCTGGAAAGCTCCAAGTGGTCGGCCAAGGCAGCCAGCGAGCATAAAGAGCTCTTAGCTGCAGTTGCCCTGCATCCTAATGAGGCACCGCTATACGAGAATTCCAGCAACCTGGAGCAGGCGGTTAGTGAAATAGCTGAGTTGGCAACCCAGGAAAGAGTCAGGGCTATTGGTGAAACCGGCCTGGATTTTTTCCGCACCGAGGGGGAGCAGGCTCTAGAACTTCAAAAGCAAAGTTTTGAATGGCATATCGAAATTGCCAAGCAAAACAACATCGCACTACAGATACATGATCGAGATGCTCACAGCGATGTTGTGCAGACACTGAAGCGAGTGGGTGCCCCCGAAAGAACTGTTTTCCACTGCTATTCGGGGGATGCCGAGCTTGCGAAGATCTGCAATGAGAACGGTTGGTACATGTCTTTTGCAGGGAATGTGACATTCAAGAAAAACACCCATCTTCAAGAATCTTTTTTGATTGCTGATAGTTCATTGAGGCTAATTGAAACCGATGCCCCATTTTTGTCTCCTGAACCAATTCGAGGAAGACCGAATGCTCCATATTTGGTTCCTCACACTCTTCGATTTCTTTCGGAGCTATCATCAATTGAGCCAACTCAGCTAGCTGAGCAGTTCAACACCAACACACTCAGTGTTTATGGATCCTGGGGTGAATAGGTGAGCCTTTTAGGTGCTGCTGAAATTCGGCAATTAGCCGAAAAAATGGAAATTCATCCAACAAAGAAGCTCGGTCAGAATTTTGTGATTGACCCAAACACAATCAGAAAAATTGTCGGCAAGGC